>JAYUYF010000565.1:0-3373 GCA_043752605.1 Roseiflexaceae bacterium | reverse complement strand
CGCTCGGGCTTGGCACAGCTGCGGGGTATCTGGGGCTGCACTGGTCGCCAGACGGCAAGCTCGGCCAGGGCGTGCTGGCCGGAGCGCTCACCGGTCTGGGAGCGCTGATTGGGTTCGCTGCTGCATTCATGATCGCCCTTGCAGCGATTAATGCGGATCCGACTGCCATGCGCGAGATCGTCGAGAGCGCGATCGAGCAACAGGGTGCATCTGGCCTCACGACCGATGAGTTGCTAGGATTGATGCCTGCGATCGGCCTGGGTGTTGCGTTGTGCGGCGGTCTGTTGTTTCTGGTAATTGCGCTTGGTGGTGGGGCACTTGGTGGCTGGCTCAAGTTACGCAGCCGCCCACAGCCGCCGATCGACGGTGGCGTGGTGCCACCGGTTGGCATGGCGTAGGGCGGCGCTGGTACTCCTTCCGCCCGAGGGCAGACACGGATAGACGCGAATAGCCACGGATAGGGCCCGATAATCCGTGCTATCCGTGTCCGGCGGTTCTGGTGCGGCTTCCGTTCCCGTACCCTGTGTGCGCAGGGAATGCGCCGATCCGACGCTTTTCGGCCTGAGTACCATCGCATCTCGTAATGTAGACTCTTCACGAACGTATCTTGCCTAAGCGCGCACGCATTCTTCTCTATAGCCGAAGACACAAGGCACAGCGATTCGCGCCGCGCTACCGTGCTCATGGTTTTGTTGTATGTAAAAAGAGAGACACTATCGATGATTACTTCGCAAGACCGTGAAATTCAGGCACTCGTCAATGATATACGTGACGGAAAATTGCTCTTACCGGAGATGCAGCGCGCATACGTCTGGAAGTCGCCACAGGTACGTAATCTTTTTGATTCCCTGTACCGTGGTTATCCGAGTGGGCAGTTGCTTATCTGGGAAACAGACGACTTGCCAACTTCGCGTACGGTGAGCATTGAGCAGGCGCAAAAACACGAGCGTCGTCCACTACTGCTGCTTGATGGACAGCAGCGCCTGACCTCCCTGGCAGCAGTTATGCTTGGTAATCCGCTACGCGTACGTGACTCACAGCGAGCGATTGATATTGTTTTCAATGTCAATACCGAGCGTTTTGAGGTGGCCGGACCCCGGCGCAGTGCTGATGTGGGCTGGATATCGTTGACAAAGCTGTTTACGCAAGGGCAGGTTGAGATTTTGCGTGAACTGAAACTGTCCTTTGATACTCCAGACGCTGGCCAGATCCTTGATCGTGTTAAGCATCTCGAAAACATCAAGAATTATAAGTACCGAGTGATTTTACTGGAGCGACTGAACTACGAAGAGGTCACCGACATCTTCATTCGAATAAACTCTGGCGGCACGGTACTCAACAATGCAGACCTTGCACTCGCACAAATTTCGGCGCGTTGGCACGGTGTAACTGAGGAATTTACCAGGTTTCAGTGGGATCTCTGGAAACGACACGCACTCTGGCTCGACAATGGTATCTTGCTGCGCACGATGTCGCTGATGCTCACAAGTCAGAGCCGCCTTAGTCAATTCTTCCGTAGCGATCATCGTCGGATCTCGGCAGATGAAATTCCAGCTGCCTGGAGCCGTGCACATAATGGTCTCAATAAGGCGATTGAATTTCTGATGGCTAACTGCAAGATCGACCGGCTGAATTTGCTGCCAAGTAACTACGTGCTGATTACGCTTGCAGTCTTTTTTGATCGATTTGGCTCACAAGTGACCACAACTCAATCGCGAGATCTTCAGCGGTGGGTCTATCTTGCAATAGTTTGGACGCGTTACAGTGGGTCGAGCGAGACCGCACTGGATCAAGATTATGCTGCACTTAGCAAGCCTAATCCAGTGCCGACCATGATTGAGAATATTGAAGACAAGATTGGTCGTGGGCGGCAGATTAGCGAGCGCGAGTTACGCGATCAGCGAAAAAATTCGCCGTTCATGGTACTGGCATATGTGCTCGCCCGCAACGCCGATGCTGAAGATTGGTTTAATGGCGTCAAGCTCGGCGGTAATCAAACGTTGGAATTGCACCATATCTTTCCAAAAGCTGTCCTCGCGAAGCGATACAATCTCCGATCGGATAGCTTAATCGTCGACCAGGTTGCCAATTTGGTATTTCTCTCAGACAAGGCAAACGCGACAATTTCATCGCGCGCACCGGTCGACTATTTGCCCCGGATTGAGGAACCTCGCCTGCGCGCACAGTATGTGCCGCTCAACCGCGATCTTTGGATGCTTGATCAGTTTGACAACTTTGTTGCAGAGCGTCGTCAGCAATTGGCTGAGGGCATCAACAAATTGCTGCTGTCCCTGACTGATAAACCGGCGCTGGTACCACCGAGCGACGTAACATTGCTTGAGAGTCGCGTTGAAGCATTGGAGCACGAGCTACGTGACCTTGTTGCCGAACGCTTAACTGAAGCGCGCGGCGATAGGGCACTTGAACACTGTGTGCCAAAGGAGGTGCGCAGCAGTATCCTTGGCCGAGTCAAGCAGCGGGTAAAACAAAACCCGTTCGAAGCAGACGTTATAGCTGATCTCAGTGATCTCCTGCAATTCTGTCAGTTTAGCGATTATGCGAAAATCATGCAGGCAAATTGGTTATTGTTCACCGATGTGTTCGGTGAGGGCACAAGCTTCACGCAGCATATCACGGCGATTACGAGCGTACGAAATGCGTTCGCGCATAATAGGCAACCCGGTAAATCTGATCTGCTATCGGCTGAAGCAGGATTGATCTGGGTCGATGAATGTCTTAAACGTGTAGAGCAGAACCGGCGTGAGACTGATATAGACAACGAAAACGAGTTTGGAGAGCAACACGATAGCCGCACGCCGTCAGAGGTTCGACCTATATGAAGCCACCGTTCCTGCTGCTGATTGTTTTGCTCGTTGCACTGTACGTCCCGGCGCGCGTGGATGCCGCAGAACCGCTCGTATATACCGGCATATTTCTTAATGAAACGGTCGAGCGTGGTGGCGATCTGGCATTGACGCTCACTGTAAATCAAGGGCAGGTGCAGACGCGCGCGAACTTCACTGCACTCGTACCGAGCAGTGCGGCGTTGTGCGGCGCAGGCGAGACTGCACCTGTCACGTTGACTATGCCATTCACCAGTACGTTTGTCTCACGCGATCTTGATCTGGGGTGCGGCTTCGATTGGGGTGCGACATACACGCTGACGAGCACATTGCAGGCGAACCAGACACAGCTTGTGGGCACCTTTGCGGTGCGCAACAGTGGCGGCTCGCTGGCTACGCCGGCCCAGGGGCGCTTTGAAGCGTGGCGCACCGATGTTGCACCGGTGCACGAGCGCTATCTCGGCACGTTTGTGAACACGACGATCGGCGCGCCAGGCACGGTGGCGCTGCAAATCCAGCGCGGTGAGCAA
>JAYUYF010000564.1:0-8310 GCA_043752605.1 Roseiflexaceae bacterium | reverse complement strand
CCTCCACACGTGGGGAGGGGATCGCCGGTGCCCCTCTCCCCCTGATGGGAGAGGGGTTGAGGGCGAGGGAAAAACCGAAACATGGGTCGCGCCGCAATGATCATTTTTGCCGTAGTACGGAGTCTGTACGATGTCTGAAACTATACCGCTGATCACGGGTGCCGCATCTGCACCCTCGTGCAAGCTCCACCCGCAATCGATGTGCCCGGCGTTTGGCGCACTGCGATTGCTGACGCGCTTCGAGGGCAGCCACCCGGTGATGGCCACTGATACCGGCTGCCTGTACGGGCTGACGTTCGTGACGCATTTTTATGGCGCGCGCAAGTCGATTATCGCACCACAGCTGGGTACAGCTGAGCTGCTCGATGGCAAGGTGATCGAGGGCACGCGTGCCGCGATCGCGCGCGCCGCCGAGGAGCCGGGCTGCCGCCTGATCCCCGTGATCTCGTTGTGTGTCGCCGAGACGGCCGGCATGCCGGAAGAACTCTTGCCGCGCCAGCAGGGCCAGGCCGAAGTGGTGCTGGTGCGCGTGCCCGCGTATGCCATCCATTCGCACGCCGATGCCAAGGACGTGGCGATGGAAGCGCTGCTGCGCCGTATCGGCGATCGCGAAGGGCCGCGCGAGCCACGCACCGCGATCATTATGGGCGAGGTGTTTCCCGCCGATCAGCTGGCGATCGATGCAACACTGCGCGCGATGGGTGCCGAGGCCACGATCGCGCTGCCGGGTCGCTCGGTCGATGACCTCTACCGCGCTGGCCGTGGTACGGTCTTCGCACCGCTGCACCCGTTCTATCGTGGCACGATCAAACTGTACCGCGAGTGGGATACGCCGATCGCGGGTGGCGCACCGGTGGGGATGAGCGGTAGCTACGCCTGGCTCAAATCCCTCGGTAGTCTTATGAAGCTTGATCCCCAGCAGGTGCAGCGCGTGGCGGATGACGAACGCGCGCGTGCCGCCAACACCATCGATGCGAAGCCGCTCAAGGGCGCGCGGATCCTGGTGACCGGCTACGAAGGCACCGAGCTGGCCTACGCGCGCGTGCTGGTCGAGGCTGGCGCGGAGGTGCCGTACGTCTCGACTGCGATCGGCACCGACCCGCTGGTGCTGCCGGATGAACTCTGGCTGAAATCGCACGGCACCAAAGAAGTCATTTACCGCAAGGCGCTCGAAGAGGATATGGAAGCGCTCGATCGCTACTCGCCCGATTTTGTGCTCGGCACCACACCATTCTGCGCCGCCGCAAAGGATCGTGGCATCCCAGCGATGTACTTCACCAACCAGGTTGCATCGCGGCCGTTCTTCCTCGCCAGCGGTCTCGAGGCGATCGTCGGGTTCATGCGCGATGCGCTCAACCGTGGCGATCGGTATCGTGATATGCACGCATTCTTCAACGATTAGGAGATCCCATGGCCCCGCGTCTCATCCGCGATCTCTCCGACAGCAGCGGCTACTGGGCTGCTGTCTGGACGATGTGCGTCATGCCAGATGTTCACGTCATCTGCGATGCGCCTGTCGGCTGCTTCAACCTCGTCGCCACTGCGGTGCCAGATTACACCGACAGCATCCCGCACATCGAGAATATTACCCCGGCGACGATGACCGAGACCGAAGTCGGCGGCAAGGGCACGGCCGAAAAGGTCAAGTGGACCTATGAAGGCCTGCGCGATGCCGGCACGATTGCGGGCAAAAAGGTAATCGTGGTCTCGACGGCCGAGAGCGAGATGATCGGCTCGGATCTCTCGCAGCTGGTGAAACAGCTCGGCGAAGACACGACATTCTTCTACAGCAACTCGCTCGCGGATGACGAGTGGGTCGGCCGCGACAAGGTGCTGAAGTGGCTGTGGGCGGAGTACGGCGCACCCGATGCGCCCGCGCCCGCGCCGAAGCCCCGAAGCGTCAACATTATCGGGCCGACATATGGCTGCTTCAACGCGCCCTCGGATCTCGAAGAATTACGGCGGCTGATCGCGGGCGCGGGCGGCGAAATCCACATGGTCTACCCGTACGAGTCGCAGCTGGCAGAAACGCCACGTCTGGCAGAGGCCGCGGTGAACGTGGTGCTGTACCGCGAGTTTGGCCGCGGGCTCGCCGAGCAGCTTGGCCGCCCGCTGCTCTATGCACCGATGGGCATGCGCAACACGAATGCGTTTGTGCGCGAACTTGGACAGCTGCTCGGCACCGAAACGCAGGCCGAGGCCTTTATCGCGCACGAGAGGCGCACCACACTCCAGGCGGTCTGGGATCTGTGGCGTGGCCCGCAGGGTGACTGGTTTGGTACCACCGATATTGGCATCGTGGCCGGCCACACCCACGCCGCCGGGCTCGCACAGTACCTCGGCGAAGAGCTGGGCATGAAGATTGCATTCGTGGGGGCGCGCCCGCTGCGACCGGGCGATCCTGACAACGAGGCGGTGCGCAAGCTCATCCACGCGCGGGCACCCGCATTTGTGTTTGGCTCGATCAACGAGAAGATCTACCTGAGCGAGGCGGGCGCGCGCTTCACGACGTTTTTTCCGGCCGCATTCCCCGGGCCGATCGTGCGGCGTGCGGTGGGCACACCGTTTCTGGGGTATCGTGGGGCCGTGTATATCTTGCAGGAAATTGTCAACGGGCTATACAACGTCTTGTTCAACTTCTTGCCCGTCGATGGCGCGTACCCGGGCGGGTCACGTGCGGCGGGCGGCCCACCCGCCGGGCAGGGCCAGTCTCCCGGCAATTTGCCGTGGCTGCCCGAGGCGCGCGCGCTGCTCGACGCGGCACTTGAGCAACTGCCGTTCATCCCACGCATCTCGGCCAGCCGCGAGATCCAGATGCAGGTCGAGGCGCTGGCGCGCAGCCAGCAACTCGGCGAGGTGACGGTCGAACTTGTGCAGCGGGCCCTGGCCGCGCGCGGGAATTGACGCGGCGGGGGATGTAGCGACGCAACATGTTGCGTCGCTACGTGGGGCGCATCGTGATGCGCCCGCCGCCGCCCGCCGCCTACATATTCGCAATCATCGCATCGGCAAACTGCGAGGTCTTTACCTCGGTTGCGCCGTCCATCAACCGCGCGAAGTCGTAGGTCACGGTCTGCTGTGCGATCGTCTGCTCGAGCGCAGCGATGATCAGATCTGCCGCCTCGTGCCAGCCCAGGTAGCGCAGCATCATATCACCCGAGAGGATCACGCTGCCGGGGTTGACTTTGTCCTGGCCGGCATATTTTGGCGCGGTGCCGTGCGTCGCCTCAAAGATCGCGTGCCCGGTGATGTAATTGATATTGCCACCCGGCGCAATGCCGATACCGCCCACCTGCGCCGCGAGCGCATCGCTCAGGTAATCACCGTTCAAGTTGAGCGTCGCAATCACATCAAAATCGTCCGGGCGCGTCAGCACTTGCTGAAGCGTGATGTCGGCGATCGCATCTTTGATCAGCACCTTACCGGCGGCCAGCGCCGCCTTCTGCTCGGCGTTGGCCGCCGCCTCACCGTGCGCCGCTTTGGTGCGCTCCCACGCAGACCAGGTGTAGACCTGTTCGCCAAAGGTGCGCTCGGCCAGCTCGTAGCCCCAGTCGCGGAACGCGCCCTCAGTAAACTTCATGATATTGCCCTTGTGTACGAGTGTCACGCTCTTGCGCTTGTGCGCAATCGCATATTCGATCGCCGCCGTGATCAGTCGATCGGTGCCGAGATGGCTGACCGGCTTGATGCCGATGCCAACTTCGACCGCCCCATCCGATACCTGGCCGAGCAGGCCGAGAAATTCCGCGCCGCGCTCCGGCGTCGCAAAACGAATCTTGGCGAAATCCTTTGGGAAGCGCTCGGCAAGAAATGCGAGCACTTCCTGCGCTTCAGGCGAACCAGCCTGATACTCGATGCCCGCATAGATATCTTCGGTGTTCTCGCGGAAGATCACCATGTCGACCAGCTCCGGGCGCTTGACCGGCGAAGGCACGCCGGTAAAATAGCGCACCGGCCGCAGACAAACGTACAGATCGAGCATCTGGCGCAGCGCGACATTCAGACTGCGGATTCCTTTGCCCACCGGCGTTGTGAGCGGCCCTTTGATACCCACCAGATACCGGTTAAAATCATCGACCGTGGCCTGCGGCAGCCAGTCGCCCGTCTGGTTGAAAGCCTTCTCACCCGCCAGAATTTCGTGCCAGACCAGCTGGCGTGCGCCGCCGTACGCCTTCGCGACGGCCGCATCAAAGACCCGAACGCTCGCGCGCCAGATATCCGGGCCGGTGCCGTCACCTTCGACAAACGGAATAATTGGCCGGTCAGGTACGTGCAAGCGGCCATCGCGGATACTAATCGTTTCGCCAACAGGCGCAGAGGGTGTTGTTGTCATTGTTTCGCTCTCCAAACCTCTATATGTAAGCAGTGCATTATAGATCAAGTTCGATCGACGCGGCCATCAGGCGTTTCAACCTAATCTTCACTTGCCACAGGCTAGTTGTTCGGGCTATACTGGTATATTACTAGAACACGGTACCGGCGCAGCTCACTGCGGCGGCGCTCTACACATGGCGTTACACACATTGTCGATCTCGCAGGCCTGTCGTGTCACGCTGATGTGGCTGCTGATCGCCCAGTGGCTCCTGCCCGCACCTCGTGCGCTGGCACTGGAGAGCACGCTGCTTGTCACCACCGCCGAAGACCTCGTCGATGGTGATACCGCATCGGCGAATGCCCTGCGCGCAGACCCTGGCCCCGATGGCGCGATTGCGCTGCGCGAGGCGATCATCGCCGCCAATGCCACGCCTGGCAGCGATACCGTGCGGATTGCCTTCGCCATCGCCGCTACTGACCCGAGCTATGATGCCACCAGCCAGACCTGGCGGCTGCCGATTCTCACGAATGCGCTGCCGCCACTCACGCGCAACGCAATCGTGATCGATGGCGACACCACCGCCGCGACCACGCCAGCAATTATCCTTGATGGCTTTGATGTCTATTTCCCCGAGGGCGCGCTCGTCGGTCTTACGCTCCGTGCGGCGGAGAGCACGCTGCGTGGGCTGGCGATCATCAATTTCTACGATGCTGCGGTGGTCATCGCTGGTGCCGCTGCGCTGGATAATCGTGTTGAAGCGAGTTGGCTTGGACTCAACCCGCGCGGCGCGGTGGAACTGCCCGCCTTCTCGGGTATTGAACTGCGCGATGGTGCAACCGGCAACACGGTCGGTGGCACGCCGCGCAACCTGATCGGCGGCAGCACCGAGTACGGCGTACGCATCAGCGGCAGCACCACGCGCGATACTCTCGTCGCGGGGAACTGGATCGGTGTCGGCCCCGATGGCCAGAGCAGTGCCGCAAACCAGATCGCGGGCGTCCTGATCGAACGCGGTGCCAGCGGCAATCAGATCGGGCGCGCCACCCGCGGCAATGTGATCGCGGGCAATACGATCGGGGTAAAAATCGACGATGCGCCCGGCAATATCGTCGCGGGCAATCTGATCGGGCTGCGGCCCGACGGTACAGCAGCGCTGCCCAATACCGATGGTGGTATCTTTCTGGTGAATACCGCCGACGATAACCAGATTGGTGGCACTATCAGTGGCGCGGGCAATATCATCGCCGGCAATGGCAGCGCAGCTACGACGTACGGTCAGGGGCTCTATCTCGCCGATAGTCATCGCAACCGTGTCCAGGGCAACCTGTTTGGTACCGCGAGCGATGGATTGAGCGCGATTGGCAACACCAGCCACGGTATTCTGGTGCTCGGCACCGCCTCTGAGAACCAGATCGGCGGTACGGCAGCCGGTGCGGCAAACATTATCGCTTACAGCGGCAGCAGCGGCATTCGGATCGATGTTGGCGCTGCGAACAATATCGTCAGCGGCAACTCGATCGGGGTCGCAGCCGATGGGGTAACGCCACTGGCAAACCAACAACACGGCGTCCTGCTCGACGGTGACGCGAATATTGTTGGTCCGGCAAACCGTATTATGTACAACAATCGTTCGGGCGTGCTCACGCGTGGTACCACCAGCACCGTGCGCGAAAATATAATCGGGGCCAATGCGCGCAGCGGTGTCTGTATTACGGGTTCGGCAGCACAGTTACTGCAAAATATCCTGTCCGATAATGGTACTGCCGCTGACCCGTTCGCGGTGGGTTGCCTGAGCGGCAGCGGCGTTGTGATCTCCTCGACAGTCCAGGCGCTTGTGTCAGGCAATACGATCGACAACAACGATGAGTACGGCATCGCGGTTGTCGGTGGCCGCACCAATCAACTGCTCGGCAACAGTATCCGCCGCAATATGCGCGGCGGGATCGTGCTCAGCGGCGGCGCAAATGATGCGATCAGCGCGCCGGTGATCACCAGCGCGACGACCGCCACCGCTGCCGGGCGCGGCTGTGCCGCCTGCCACGTCGAGCTGTTTGCTGATACCGCAGACCAGGGTGAGATCTTCCTCGGCACGACCGTCGCCGCAGCTGATGGTACGTTTCAGATCACGTTCGCCACTGAGCCCGCCGCACCATTCCTCACCGCCACAAATACCGATGCGGCCGGCAATACCTCACCCTTTGCCGCCGCAGCCCAGGTTGGCCCGCCAGCTACCGACCCCACCCCGACAACACCCACGCCGCCGGTCACTGTCTTCCCAACTCCCGCACGCGAAAAGATTTTTCTACCATCGCTGCGCGCTACCCGCTGACAGATCTGGCGCGCAATCGTGCCACCTCGCTCCCCTCACCTCAACCCCTCTCCCAGAACGGGAGCGCGCGGTAACGGGTTCATCAGCCACATATCATCTGGCTGCCAGTGTGCAGTAACCTTGCAGTAAATTGGCAGGATTGTCGTTTGCAGCGCGAAAAGTTACAGTATACACAGGTACGACAGACACACGTACATGACTGAACCGCTGGAGATCGACGATGTATCGCATTGCTCACCGTTCACTCGCCATCCTTGGATCGGCACTCAGCCTGACGATCATAATCGGGAGTTGCGCACTCGCACCCGCTAGCCCGGCTTCGCCCCAACTCAGCTGGCCGACGGCCGTCGTCGCGCTGCAAGACGCGCCGCTGGTCGAAATCGAACCCGCCGCGATGCCGACATTGTCGAACGCGAATGTGACGCCGGTGCCGACGCTGCGCCCGCTGCCGACGGCGCTGCCCGCAGTAGCCTGGCCGACGACCCGCCCCGCAGGCCCGGCCGGGCTGGCGTTCCCGGTGCGGGTGCCGCGCATCACGTATGGTGCCCACGCGCACCTGTTCTGGACCGATCGCAGCACGCCGCTCTCTTTGGCACAAAACGGTGGCTTTCGCTGGATCCGCCAGCAGATCCACTGGCGCGACCAGGAAGGCCCGGCGGGCAACTACGCCTGGGGTGCTGAGCTCGATGAGATCGTGGCCAGCGTGGCGGCCAACGATCTCAAGTTGTTGATCTCGATTGTGCGGTCACCGGCATTCTACGGGCGTGGTGGCGGCGATGGCATGCCCGAAGATCCGCAGGCGCTGGGGAATTTCGTGGCCGCGCTGGTGAGCCGCTACAAAGGCAACATCGGGGCGATCCAGATCTGGAACGAGCAAAATCTGGCCCACGAAAACGGCGGCGCGGTGGCCACCGAAGATGCACATCGCTATGTCGAACTGCTCAAAGTAGCCTACACCCGCATCAAAGAAGTCGATCCAAACGTGATTGTCGTCAGCGGTGCGCCCGCATCCACGGCGGTAGATGCGCCGGGTGTGGCGATCTCGGATATGCGCTATTACCACGCGATGTTTAGCTACGAAAACGGTGTGATACGCAATTACGTCGATGCGCTGGGTGTGCATCCGGGCGGCAGTGCCAACCCACCCGAGACGCTGTGGCCAGCGCAACCGAGCAGCGCGCAGGGCTGGACCGACAAGCCGAGCTTCTACTTCCGCAACGTCGAGAATGTGCGCAGGCTGATGACTGATTATGGCATGGACAGCGTGCCGGTCTGGATCACCGAGTTTGGCTGGGCGACACCCAATAGCACACCCGGCTTTGAATTTGGCAATCAGGTCTCGCTGGAAGTGCAGGCGCAGTACATCGTCGGCGCGATGCGGTACGCCGAGGACAACTACCCGTGGGTCGATGCGATGTTCCTCTGGAACCTCAATTTTGCACCGCTACGCGCCCAGAACGGCGAACCAAACCATGAACAGGCGTCGTTTGGCATCCTGAACGCCGATTTCTCGCCACGGCCGGCCTACCTCGCGGTGCGAGATCACCTCGCCGGGCGGTAGCGGGCGGCATGCCGATCCCGTCGGGCAGAAGCATGCGTTCAGGGCGCGGCATCCGAACCTGTAGCCGAAGCACGCATGCAGGGCTTTTGAGCCCTGCATGCGTGC
>JAYUYF010000563.1:0-3374 GCA_043752605.1 Roseiflexaceae bacterium | reverse complement strand
CAATTAGCCGCAGAGTTGATTGCGCTTGATCAATCGGTCGACGTGGCGCTACCCATCCTGTATGGGGCGGTATCGATTGGGGAGGTCTGGCAGTTTGGTATCCTTGACCGTGCTGCGCGCCAGATTGTCCAAGATGTACAACTCTATCGAGTGCCGACGGACGTGGCAGAACTCGTCCATATTCTCATTGCGATTCTGACGGCACCATCAACCGATTAACGGGTACTAGGCAGCCCAACAGCGTCATGCAACCGACCGCCCTACCGTAGCGGTTTTGGCATATGGATGCGGCGAAACAGCTTTCCCGATCCGCCTTATTGTTCCCGGCGGCTGAGCGCAAACCGTTGGTCGTCGAGCAACTGAGAACACTATGCAACACCACGCCCGCGCATTTGCCATTGCCGCTCACGCTGCGCAAACATACGGTGATCACCCGTACGCATTTCACCTCGATGCGGTGGCGGCGCTGGCAGCTCCCTACGGCGAAGAAGCCGTCGTCGTCGCCTACCTGCACGACACGGTAGAAGACACGCATACCACTCGAAGAACTCGCACGCACGTTTGGCCAAAAGGTTGCCGCCTGCGTCGCCTTGCTCACCGACGAACCTGGCGCGAATCGGCAGGAACGAAAAGCGAAAACATACGCCAAGCTGGCACACGTGCAGGGGCCTGATGAGCTCGCACTGCTTGTCAAAGCCGCAGATCGCCTGGCCAATGTCCGCGCATGCGTTCACGACCGCAAGCAAAGCCTGTGGCAGCTCTATCAGCGCGAGCAAGCCGTATTCAAGCATTCCGCCTATCGAAGTGGCCTTTGGAGCCGCTCTGGGCCGAGCTTGAGACCTTACTCGCCGAGGGCGCTTATGATGCAGCGGCCTAACCTCTGCACTTCCTTGACAACACCGTTTGTCGTAACTATACTTTGTGCTAGACAGACTAGCCAGGAGGTGAACGATGCTGCGAATCTGGCAACTCCAGGATGCAAAGAATCGGTTCAGCGAAGTGGTTGAACAGGCGCTTCAGCGTGGCCCGCAAGTTATTACACGGCGTGGGGTCGAGACCGCCGTGCTGCTTTCCTATGCTGAGTATCGGCGGTTGCAGCTTGGTCAAGCGAAACTCTCGGACTTCTTTCGTCAATCGCCTCTCGTCGACGCGGATCTCGATTTGACACGCGATCCCAGCCCGCTCCGTGACGATATCACGCTATGAATTATCTGCTCGATACGAACGTAGTATCCGAACTTATTGCGAGACACCCAAATCAGGGTGTGCTCGATTGGGTCGACGCGCAAGACCCAAACAGCGTATTCTTGAGTGTGATCACCCTGGGTGAACTCCAAAAAGGGATTGCGAAACTACCGGACTCGCTTCGCAAGGCGCAACTGCAAACCTGGCTCACCAAAGACTTACTCATCCGCTTTCAAGGACAGATTCTCGCGTTGGATGTCGAGGCCAGTCTGACATGGGGGCAACTCACAGGCAAACTCCTGCAATCTGGACGTCCGCTCGCGGCACTGGATTCCCAGATCGCGGCCATCGCAGGTCATCACGGGTGTACGATTGCGACAAGAAACGAACAGGATTTTGCGGACACCGGCGTTGCAGTCATCAATCCGTGGAAGATTGGGCATGTGCCCGGAGTGTAGCCCCTACCCAACCCCCGCGCGCGCGAGCAATGGCCCGAGCGCGGGCACATCCGCGAGCAGCGCCGCAGGCAAGGCATCGAGCGGCGCGGGCGCGGGTGGCAGTGTGCCGCCGAGCCGGGCCAATGTACGCCGCTGCTCGGCATTGTCGCCTGCGGCGAGTTGCGCGGTGAGCGCAGCGATCGCGGCCGCACGCGCTCCCTGATCCTGCGGGTCGATCTCAGCGGCGAGCACGGCCAGCAGCGCGCGGGTGGCATCATCTTCGGTGGTCTGCTGGCGTGCGGCGATCTGCTGGTGCGCTGCCGCGATGCTGGTGCGGCCGAGCGCCACGGCGGCCCGCAGGCGAGCGCGCCAGGCGCGCTCGCGCACTTCGCCCGCATCGGTGGCGGCAGCGAGTTCATCGGCGGCGCGGGCGGCATCACGCGCCTGCGCCCAGGCACCCCGCGCGAGCGCGCGTTCGGCCACCAGCACGCGCAATTCGGCCAGTTCGTAGCGCAGCTCCAGTGTACCTGCGCGCTGGATCGCGCGGGCGATCACGGCATCTGCGCGCGGGTGGCCCTGCGCCACCCAGAGTTCCGCCAGCCAGCCCAGCGCCTGCACCACACCCGGCTGGTTGCCGAGATCGATCGCCAGTCCCAGCGCGTGCGCAAAACAGGCTTCGGCGGCGGCGTGGTCGCCGTGGCGCGCGTAGACCAGCCCGGCGTTGCCGATCATCATGCCCAGCACCCAGCGATAACCGATCCGCTCGGCCTCGTCGATCGCGCGCAGCAGCCAGCGCAACGCCAGCGGCAGGTCGCCGTGCATCCAGTGGATCTCGGCGATGTCGCTCGCGGCGAGTACCGCGCGGCGGCGGTAGCCGATCTGTTCGGCCGCGGCGTGTACCGCGAGCTGGGTCGCCAGCGCCCCGGCACGGTCGCCCCGTTCGAGCGCGATGTAGCCAATTTGCGCGCGCGCATCGCAGGCTCCCGGCCGGTCGCCGATCTGCGCGGCGACCGCGAGCTGCTCTTCGGCGTAGCGCAACGCAGGTGCCGGGTCACCGAGCTGGAAGTGTACAAAGCTGAGCTGTTCGAGCGTGCGGCTGAGCGCGGCGTCGGGGGTCTGCTGCTGGGCGGCATAGGCGCGTTCGAGCCAGGGTACGGCCGCGCGCGGCCCGGCGGTGCGCAGCACGATCGCGCCGATGGTACAGGCTGCTGCCGCCGCTGTCGCCGGGTCGCTGTGCGCGCTGGCATCGGCAAAGGCGCGCTGTGCCGCCGCTTCTGCTGCACTCCAATCGCCCATCAACCGCAGCACCTCGGCGCGCGCGTGGGCCACTGGCGGGTACGCTGCCGGGTCGAGCACCCCTTCGAGACGCGCATAGTAGTCGAGCGCGGCGGCGTTGGCGTAGCGCGCGCGCGCGGCATCACCCGCACGGCGAAAATAGACCTGTTGTTTGTCGCGGCGCGCGGAGTGGCCAAAATGATAGGCCAGCGTGTCGAGCAACGTCGCATCGTCGAGCGTCTCGAGGTAGCCACCCACCTGTTCGTGGAGCACCGCGCGCGTGGCATAGGCCAGTGTGCTGTACACGCTCTCCTGGGTGAGCGTGCTGCGAAAGCGGTAGGTTGGCTCGGCGTCGGGCTCGGCGACCGCCAGGTTGAGCTGCGCGGCGCGTGCCATGTGCGCCGCGACCAGCGCGTGCCCACCGAGCTGGTGATAGCTCTCCGCAAGCCAGCGGGTGGGGAAGCGCGCGCCAAGCAC
>JAYUYF010000562.1:0-3376 GCA_043752605.1 Roseiflexaceae bacterium | reverse complement strand
ACCACCGCACCCTCGAGCATGACGTCCTTGAACATGGCCCGGTCGGCGCCACGCACTGCGGTCTCCTCATAGTCCTCAGGCGAGAGGAACACGGGAGTCTGATTGGCCTCGGCGTAGATCTGGCGCACCTCGGCGTCGATCCGGCGCGCGTTGACCAGCACATAATCGGGGGTAAAGCCACCAAAGCGGATGAGCTGCTGGATATGCTCGGAGACCCCAAAACCGGTAGTCATGCCCGGTTCGGTCATCAGGCTACAGATATAGATCGTCCGCGCGCGGCTGGCGCGGATCGCCTCACCGACGGCGGGCAGCATCAGATTGGGCAGCACACTCTCGAACAGACTGCCGGGGCCAAGGATAATCGCATCCGCCTCGCGCAGCGCATCGAGCGTCGCGCGGGTGACGGTCAACTGTGCGGGATCGGCGTTGATATGCAGATCGCGCACATAGCGCTGCGCCAGCCGCGCATCGGCCGAGGTATCGTGCTGGACATCGAGCACCTCGCCATCATCGAGCGTCATCTGCACGGGAGCAGGCGCGGCGAGTGGCGCGACAAACACGACGTGTTCGAAGTTGAACAGGCTCGATGCGCGATAATAATATTCGACCGAATCCTGCAACGGAATGACGCAGGTCAGGCGTTCGGTGAGCCGCCCGATACTGGCCGGGATCAGCATGCCCGCGCCACCAGAGAGCACCGCGACGCGTGGTGGCCGGTTGCCGCCCGCGTACCCCCCGATCACCAGCCGCCCGCGCTCGGCAACCTGATCGAGCGGGATGACCGCCACGCGGCTGAGCCGCAGCACGCCAGCGACCAGCAATGCCGCGCCGATCAGCAACAGCAGCAGCCCGCGCAGCCAGATCGGCAGGAACTGGAGCGTCAGCACGGTAAAAACCGGCGGCAGCGTCAGTGTCCGGTACAGATGGATCAGCACCAGCGCAAGCCCGATCGACGACACGACGATCCCGGCAGACAGAAACGCCATCGGGCGGGCGAGATGACGCAGCGCACCCAGACGTCGGGCAATTTCGTGCATCAACTTCCCAGCATCCGCATCAGATCAGCGAGCGGCACACCGGCGCGCGCGACACACTCGGCCGTCAGCAGCGCAGTGCGCGCCGCATCCGGGCCGATGCCACCACGACCCTGGTAGACCTCACCCGCCGCCGTCACGCCCACCAGCAGGCTCTGGCGGTCGTGTTGCACGATCTCGCCAATCTTCCGCGCAGGCGCGGCCTCACGATCGAGCTTCAGCCCGGTACGTCCTTCCCAGTTGCGGATCTCGGTCTCGCTCTGTTGCTGCACATCGGGCACGATCACCAGGCCACGGCGGCGCTGATGGCGGGCAAAATGGTAGCCCAGCAGCATGCCAACCTGGGTCGGCGTGAGCTGCGCGCCGTTGCCATCGATCAGGCTGATCGCGCGGCCATCGGCCGAGAGTGCCGCACCAAAATGCGCATTGCTCTCACGCACCAGCTTGCGCAGCCGCACCAGGTTGGTCGTCACGGGTTCGGGCGTCTGGCGGCCAAACAGGGGATCGGGCTCACGGTTGATCTCGATCGCTTTGGCCTGTGCACCATCACCGATCACCGCCGAGACGATCCCGGCCGCGCTGCCGTACATCGGATCGATGAAGATCGTCAGTGGGGAACGCCGCACGACCTCAATCTCGATCCCGGCGCGCAGTTGCTCGATATAAATCGGCCGCAGATCGGTGAGCGCGCGCTCGGTGCTCTCGCTCGAGTCCTCTGGGAACGCACCATCGGGTGCGCTGGCGGCGGGTGCGATCGGCGACTGATCGAGTTGCGGTGTGAGCGCAATCAGCCCCTGCATCCAGTACGGCCGATCACCCGCCGAGACCAGCAGTGCACAATCGGCACGCTGCTGTTCGAGCGCCATCTCGATCGCCGGGAACGGCACCGAATTGGTGACCAGCAGCGCGCTGACACCCGCACCACGCAGCATTCGATACGCATCGAGCGCAAGCTGCGACCCGAGGAAGCGCGTATCGCAGCCGACCAGACACGTCCAGTTGCGCGCTGCCAGCGTCTCGGCCATGGTGCGGCAGCGGCGGCGAAACTGGTCGAGCGTAAAGCCGGCGGCGACGACCGCCTCCCACTGATGACGCTGATGTGGCGGGCGGGTGCTCATCGTTCGTATTGCGGGGGGTTATGCGGGCCGGTATGCATTGAGCGTATCGAGCATCAGCGTGCGGATCTCCGCCACACGCGCGTGGGTACGGGCTTCAAAACGGGTCGTAATCGCCGGCTCGGTGTTCGAGGCGCGTACCAGACCCCAGCCATCGCCAAAATCAATGCGGACGCCATCGATATCGATGATCGGATAGTGTGGTGCGAGTTGCGCGCGCAAATGCGCGATCATCGCAAACTTGGTCGTATCGTCGACATGCAGCCGATCCTCAGGGGCGGATGGTAGCGGTGGATACGGTGCGAGCGCCGCGCTGAGCGATTGACCCGCGCGTTCGAGCGCACCGAGCAGCATCCCACCGGCAAATGTGCCATCATCGTAGTGATGAAACGTATGTGCAGCAAAGATATGACCACTGAGCTCACCCGCGAGTGGCGCGCCGAGCTCGCGCATCTTGGCCGAGCCGTTGGTATAGCCGGTCTTCCACATCACCGGTGTGCCGCCAAAGCTGGCGATCGCCTCGGCGAGCTGCATGCTGCATTTCACGTCATAGACAATCGGAGCCGGGCCGCGCGCCAGCACATCACGCGATAACACGATCAACGACCGATCGGGCAGGATGAACTCACCCGCACCATCGATCACGCCCAGCCGATCGCCATCCCCATCGAGCCCGATGCCAAAGTCGGCCTTTTCGGCCAGCACCACGCGCATCAGATCGACCATATTCTTCTCTTTGAGCGGGTCGGGGTGGTGATTGGGGAAGGTGCCATCGGGTTCGAGAAACAACGGGATGACCTCGCAGCCGAGCGCTTCGAACACCCGCCGCCCGATCGGCCCGGCGACCCCGTTGCCACCATCGAGCACAATCCGCGCCGGGCGGCTGAGCGGCAGGCGGGTGGCCACATCGGCCACGTAGGCATCGGCGATATCGTGCTGCGTGAGCGTGCCCGCGCCATCGGCAAAATCACCAGCGGCGGCGATCGCGGCCAACTCCGCGATATCCGCACCGCTGAGCGGCTCGCCGCCAAACTGCGACTCGAAGCGGCGCAGCTTCAGACCATTAAACTCGGGCGGATTGTGACTGGCCGTGACGACCGCGCCGCCATCGACACCTAGCGTCGAGACCGCAAAATACATCACTGGCGTCGGCACCATGCCGATGTCGATCACATCGCAGCCGCTGGCGCGCAGACCAGCGATCAGCGCTGCGGCAAATGCGGGCGA
>JAYUYF010000561.1:0-8313 GCA_043752605.1 Roseiflexaceae bacterium | reverse complement strand
GGATGGCGGCCGACGCCCGGCCCTACGGGATGGCGGCCGACGCCCGGCCCTACGGGATGGCGGCCGACGCCCGGCCCTACGGGATGGCGGCCCGATCGGGCCCGCACCTACGCGAACACCACCGTGCGCCCCTGATGCAAAAAGACGCGATCCTCCAGCAACAACCGCAACGCCTGTGCCAACACGAGCTTCTCAACATCGCGGCCGGCCTGCGCCATACTCGCTGGCGTAGCGGTGTGATCAACGGGCAACACCGACTGCGCGATGATCGGGCCGGTATCCAGTTCATTGGTCACGATATGGCCGGTGGCACCGATCTGTTTCACCCCACGTGCAAACGCCTGCCGGTAGGGGCTCGCACCAATAAACGCCGGCAGGAATGAATGGTGAATGTTGAGGATTCGGTCGGGGTACTGCGCGACAAAGGCGGGCGTCAGCACGCGCATGTACTTGGCGAGTACCAGATACGCGGGCGCATACTGCGCGGCGCACGCCAGCATCTGCGCCTCGTGCGCGTCACGTTCTCTGCCCTCGTGCGTGATATGGTGAAAGGGGATGCCAAATTGCGTAGCGAGCGGTGCCAGCGTCGCGTAGTTGCTGATCACCGCCAGGATCTGGGCTGGGAACTCCTCGTAGGCGTGGCGCAGCAGCAGTTCGCCCAGGCAATGTGCTTCTTTGGTCGCGAGCACGACGACCGGACGCTTGCCCACGATTGCCAGCCGCAGCCGCGCAGTTGTGGGCAACAACGTTTCAAGTTCGGGCACGATCCCGTCGATCGCCGTTTCGGTAGTGAACGCGGTTCGCATAAAGAAATGGGAAGTCGTCGGATCCACGAACTCGTGGTTGCTCAGAATATTACAGCCGTGCCGAAACAACACGCCCGTAATTTGATACACCAGCCCGGCCCGATCCGGGCAGTCGATCCGCAGAATATGGTGTGCCACGCAAAAAACGCTTTCACCTGGTGATCCAGGATTGTGTGGATATGATCGACGGGTGCTGACTCGGGAGGGATGCAGCGCTGCGCACCTACCGATCTGGCGGCCGCCGCGCACCTACCATTGTCGCCTGCTCAAACGCAAATGCCAGTTCCAGCAGCGCGCGCTCGCCACGCGGGCGGCCGATGATCTGGATGCCGACGGGTAAACCAGCGGCGGTAAATCCGGCCGGAACGCTGATTGCCGGTAGCCCGGTGGCGCTGATTACGGTGCAACTCTGCATCCAGTCGATATAACTCTGCATTGGCACCCCGGCAATCTCCGTCACGTACTCCTGGGCGATCACGAATGGCGGCACCTGGGTGACCGGGCAGACCAGCGCATCATAGCGGGTGAAAAATTGCAGGACGCGCTGCCACAGCTGGGCCCGTAGCCGCTCGGCGCGCGCCAGATCCTCACCCGTGAGCGCCCGGCCAGCCGCGATGTTGCCCACAATCGTGGCCTTGAGCGCGCCGGGGTGTTTGTCTATCAGCGGGCCAAGGCCCACCGCAAAGTGCCACGCGCGCCAGGTCGTGAAGACTTCGACCGCGCCGCGCAGATCAAGATCCTCGTCGGTGACTGTGCAGCCAAGATCCGCGAACGTGGCGCGGTGGGGCGCGAGCGCCGCCAGAATATGCGGATCGAACGGCAACCCACCGAGCGTCGGGCTCCACGCCACGCGCCAGCCGCGCACATCACCTGCGAGCGGCCTGGCAAACACGGTCGGATCCTCAGCCAGGCTCAACGGCGCGCGCAGGTCGGCCCCGGCGATCACGCTCAGAAACAACGCGACATCGCTCACGGTGCGCGCCAGCGGGCCATCCGTCGCGAGCGGCGACCAGTGCGTCTGGCTGGGCCAATCGGGCACACGCCCCGGGCCTGGCCGCAAGCCGACCACATTGCAGAACGCGGCCGGGTTGCGCAGGCTGCCGCCCATATCACTCCCATCGGCGAGCGCCACCATACCGCACGCTAGCGCCGCCGCCGCACCACCGCTGCTGCCCCCGGCACTTTTTGCCAGATCGTATGGATTGTGCGTCGCGCCAAACAGCGCGTTGAAGGTGTGCGAGCCGGCACCAAACTCGGGCGTATTGGTTTTGCCAAGCGTGATCGCCCCGGCGGCACGTATCCGTTCGACCAGCAGACAATCGTGCGTCGGCACATGATCGGTGTAGAGGAGCGAGCCAAATGTCGTACGAACCTCGGCGGTTTCGGCCAGATCTTTGTGCGCCACGGGTAAGCCGTGCAGCGGCCCAACGACATCACCGCGCAACAGTGCCGCATCAGCCGCGGCGGCCTGTGCCAGTGCGCGTTCGGGCACCAGCGTGACGATCGCGTTGATCGCGGGGTTCACGCGCGCGATCTGGTCGAGATGCGTCTGCGTGAGTTCGACCGCGCTGATCTGGCGTTCGCGGATCATACGCGCCTGCGTGGTTGCCGGAAGGAAACAGATCTCGTCCATGGGAACTCCTCGTCAACGTGAGCGGCGGCGCGGCGCGGGCAACGCCCGCGTACGGGCGCATCGTGATCCTGGGACGGCGGCGCGGCGCGGGCAACGCCCGCATACGGGCGCATCGTGATGCGCCCGGTAGCAACGCACCATGTGCGTTGCTACCGCCCCGCCGCCATCCCCGCCGCCCGCCACGCCACGATCCCGTGGCGGATCAGTGCAATGCCCGACGCGATGCTCACGGACGCAGCATGCTGCGTCCCTTCAGTTGCCTGGCCGTACACCGATACCACGGCATATGCGCCGACCTTGCCCGTCGCCATCACAGTGTCGATCGCCGCACATACCTGCGTCATGTCGGGGCCATCCGGCTCGCCGGTGCCGTGATTTGGCACCAGCGACAGATCGAGGATGTCGCTGTCGATATGGAAATAGATAACGTCGACCTGTGCTGCCAGTGCGGCCACCGCCTCGGCGAGATCCAGGTCGCCCTTGAAACCGAGAGCCACACGCGCGATCTGTACATCGGTGGCGCGGATCAGTTGCTCCTCAGCGGGATCAAGATTGCGCACATCGACCATCAGGATCCGTTCGGTCGGCAGTGGTGCGACGATCCCCGATGCGATCCGCCACTGCGGCAACGCCAGCCCGGCCGCCACCGCCACCGGCATGCCGCCCAGCATGCCCGAGCGCGTGGTCTTTGGCGTGTTGAAATCACCGTGCGCGTCGAACCACACCAACCCGATCCGCGCATCCACGCCGTGCGCCGCCTGCAAGCCACCCACCACACCGGTGATATGGCAACAGTTGCCGCCAGTCATCAGGATCGCGGCCCCGGCACGCCGCCCGGCGGCGACTTCTGCAGCGATCGCACCACCGATCAGCCCCAGGTTGGCGGGCTCATCATCCGTGCGCTCGGTGTCGTTGATCCGTGGCTCGACATACGTGTGTGGCACACCGGCGGCGGTGTACACGTCGTGTTGCAGGTACGCATCGAGCGAGCGCGCATCGCCCACATCGAGCTCGCTGTTGTGGTAGCGCACGCCGATCACGTGCAGCGCGGTGAGGGGGGTGGTCATAGCGGGAATCCTTTCGATTCATAACATCCGGCGGCGCGGCGATGCCCCGACGGCGCGGCGATGCGATGGTAGGACGAAGCATTCCCGACGCGGCTGGCCAGCCGCGTGGAATGCTTCGTCCCTACGGCACGGGGCGCGATGCGCCCCGTGCCTACGCCTGCACCACGCCGCGCCGTCGTAATTCGCCGGTTATCAGATCCGCCAGCGGGGTGGATGTGTCGACGGGCACATACGCCATGCCACGCGCCGTACAAAAATCGGCGACCTGTGTCTGCCACGCCGTAAGCCGGGTGTTGTACCGCTGGAGCGTCTCGGCGTCGGCGGTGATCTCCATCGGTGGGCCGCCCTCGGCATCGAGCAGCCGAAAATCACCATCGAGATCGGGGCGCAACTCTTGCGGCGCGAGAATATGCGCCACGACGACCGAGAACGCTCGGGTGGTCAAGGCGGTCAGCGCCTCCTGCCAGCGGTCATCGAGCAGATCCGAGCAGAGCAGCAACGGCCCGCCGCCGCGCGTAGCGCGTGCATAGCGCTGGCAGGAGCCGACCAGATCACTGCTTGCCGCAGGTTGGAGTTTTTCGAGGAAGCCAAACAGCGGTACCGCCCCCGCGCGCCCGCGCGCGCCGGCAAGCTGCGTCGGTGCGCCCTGACCAAACGCGGTGACGGTCGCGCGGTCAAGGTGTGACAGCGCGATATACCCAAACGCCGCCGCCAGCCTTCGGGCGTAGCTGAGCTTATCGGGGTCACCAAAATCCATCGAGGCGCTGGTATCAACGAGCAGGTGCAGTGTGGTCTCTTCTTCGGCCACAAACAGCCGCAAAAAGAAACGCTCGTTGCGCGCGTACAGATTCCAGTCGATCCGCCGAATGTCGTCGCCCGGTGTGTACGCCCGGTAATCCGCAAATTCGACCGATTCACCACGCCGTGGGCTGCGTCGCTCGCCCTGCATCGCCCCGGCCGTCGGGCGCCGGATCGTCATATCGAGCCGCTCCAGCAGCCGCAACAGGTCGGGTTCGAGCAACATGAGCACTCCGTGCAATTGAGAATTGAAGATGCTGACTGAAATTGAAAATTGAAAATGCTAAATTGAAAATGAACACTGCGATCAATGCAATCACTGATAACAACGCATAATTTTCAATCGTCAATTTTTAATTTACTCCGTCTTCAGCGCCTCGACAATCCGGCCCACCACTTCGTCAGCGCTCACGCCTTCAGCCTGGCCTTCGAAGTTGAGGATCACACGATGGCGCAACGCGGGCAGCGCGGCAGCTCTGACATCGGCGAACGCGACGTTGTAGCGGCCATCAAGCAGCGCCATAATCTTGCTGGCCAGGATCAACGCCTGTACACCGCGCGGGCTTGCACCATAGCGCACATACTGTTTTGCCGCCGCCGGTGCTTCTTTTTCATTCGGATGCGTCGCGCTCACCAGCCGTGCGGCATAGGTCAGCACGTGGCTGGCGATCGGCACCTCGCGCGCGAGCATCTGCATCTCGACGATCTGGTCGCCCGTCAATACGCGCTGCGGCTTGTAGGGCGTGGCACCCGTCGTGCGTATCGCGATCTCGACCAGCTCAGCCGTCGTCGGAAAGGGCACGTGAACCTTGAAGAAGAACCGGTCGAGCTGCGCTTCCGGCAGCGGGTAGGTGCCTTCCATCTCGAGCGGGTTCTGCGTGGCGAGTACAAAGAACGGTGCTCCCAGCCGGTGGATCGTCTTTGCGACGCTCACCGTGCGCTCCTGCATCGCCTCGAGCAAGGCGCTCTGGGTCTTGGGCGTCGCACGATTGATCTCGTCGGCCAGTACCATGTTGGCGAAGATCGGGCCGGGTTCGAAGCGAAACGCCTTGCGCCCGGCATCATCTTCGCTGATCAGTGTGGTACCAACGATATCGGCCGGCATCAGGTCGGGCGTGAACTGGATGCGGCTAAAGCTACAATCGATCACATCCGCCATCGTGCGCACCAGCGTGGTCTTGGCCAGGCCAGGTACGCCCTCGAGCAGCACGTTGCCACCCGCAAGCAGGGTGATCAGCGTCTGGCGGATCAGATCGCGCTGGCCAACGATCACGCGGCCGACCTCGGCCTCGACCGCCAGCGCGCGGCGGCGGAATTCTTCAGCCGGAAGCGTTGCTGTTGTCATACCACGATCCTTATGCTGTATCCGGTGCACGTACCGCGCAGTATACCAGCTTCGTTAAGCGGTACGCCTGCGCAGAGATTGGAATGCGATGTGAGGTTAGACGACCGGCAGCAGCGAACGCAATGTCAGCGTAATAATCGCGACCAACAGCCCGATCCACGAGACGGTCGTCAATGCGAAGACCAGCGCGAGCGCCTGGGACGAAAGGCGTAATTTGCGGGCACCACGCACGAGCGTAATCATGCCGACCAGCACAATGCCGAGAAAGATCCCGGGAACAAATGAAATATCCATACAACGCCGGTACCATGGCCGCATTGCCAGAGCGTACCTGTTTCCTCCTCAATCCGTAGCTTCTCGCGCGCAAATTACCTGCTCGGATCAAGCTCCGAAAAATAATCGCGCACGTAACCCTTCATATGCGGTGGAATCGTCGATCTGTCAAGTGCCTCGCCCGCCGCCCGCTGATATTCGGGCAACGCATCGCCGACCGGCACCGAACTGCTGCCACCGCTGGTGTTGGGTGTCATCTGACCCTGCTGGTTCTGCGTCTGGCCATTTTCGCCCTGCTGGCCCTGCACCCGGTCAGTCGGGCGGCGGCTGCCGTCGGGCTGATACGGTACGTACACACTGTCGTTTGACCCACCGCCCTGGCCGCCGCCGGGTTGTTGACCCTGTTGTTGACCCTGTCCATTTTGACCAGGGGCGTCTTGCTGCTGGCCTCCCTGCCCCTGACCAGGTTGCTGGCCAGGTTGCTGGCCGGGTTGCTGACCGGGTTGTTGGCCGGGTTGCTGGCCGGGTTGCTGGCCGGGTTGCTGACCGGGTTGCTGGCCGGGTTGCTGACCGGGTTGCTGACCGGGCGCATCTTGCTGCGCCCCTGTTTGTTCCTGGCTTTGTTGGGCAACCTGGTCGCGTGCCTGCTGCACACCGGCCTGCGATTGCTGCGCCTGTTCGGCGGCCGCCGCTTGCTGGGCTTGCTGCTGCGCCTGCTGCTGCGCCTGTTCGAGCGCCTGCTGCGCCTGCTGCGTATCGCCCTCGCGCATCGCCTGCGCCGCGTTGTCGAGCGACCGGGCCAATTCTGGGCTGGTCGCGCGTGCCGCATCGGCCTGCCGTTCGAGCGCATCGGCGGCGCGCGCACGCTCTTCGGCATTCATCGCGGTGGTGCGGTCTGCCAGATTGCCGAGTTCGTCGGCGGCCTGCCCGGCCTCTGGGCGATTGGCATCGTTCTGACCATCAAGATTCTGGAGCGCGCGCGCCATCTGTTCGAGCGCAGCCTGACGCGCGGCGGCATCTTGCGGCAGACTACGCTGGATCGCCTGCTCGGTGGTCGAGAGATCGGCGAGCGCCTGCTCACGCGAGCCATCGCTATCGCGCAGTTTTTGCTCGAGCGCCGCAAGTTCCGCATCGAGCCGCGCGCGGTCGGCATCACTGAGCGCCGGGTTGGCCACGATATCGCGGCGTTGCTCGGCGATCTGGTCAGCAGTGCGTTGCAACTCGGCCTGGACGGCGGCGCGGTCAGCGAGCAACTGGGTCTGCGCGTTGGGCAGCAAGGCCGAGACCGCCGCGAGCACGAGCAGCAGCGCGGCGAGACCGAGCGGCCGCCGGTCGGCGCGTAACACGATTCGGCGCGGGTCGAGCCCGTCGGTCGCGGCGACCGCGTCTTGCTGCTGGAGCACATCAAACGGTGTATTGGTCGGATGGGTATCAAGCTCGATTGCTGTCGCCATCCGCTCGCGTAGATCGAGCGCGGCATCGATGCGGCGCGCTGCCTCTGTGCTCGGGATGCGGTGGAGCGCCAGGTAGCCAAGCCCTGCCACCAGCCAGATCAGTAGCGGCAGCAGCGTGAGCAGCGCCAGATACGGTGTGGGGAGCAGCCGCCCGATCAGCTGTACCACGAGCGATCCACCCGCCGCATACGGCAAGGCGCGTACGGCAAAGCGCAATGTATCGGCGAGTTGCAGGCGGCGGGTGAGTGGCGCAAGGCGCGCCATGAGGCGTGGCGCGCTGGTCGTCATGTGTCTTGCCGATGCCAGACAGCGCGGTCATCGATCGTCACCCGGCCATCGCCGTGATTGGTGATATCGATCACGCGGCGGCTGTAAATTGTCGTACCGGGGAGTGCTACGGGATCGGCTGGCTTTGCCACCAACGCCGTCGTCTCGGGCGTCGTGCTGCGTACTGCGGGCTGCGCGAGCCTACGGCGGAGCAATTCGACACCGACCTCGGCCGCCACCGCCACGAGCCCGATCGCCATCGTGCGCCCGGCGCGCTTCCAATTGACCGGCAAGCGCGGAAAGGCGCGCACCAGCGGGTTGGTGTGCCGCACCGCAGGCAGCAACCGTTCGAGCGATGCGCCGCAGGCCATGCAATGGCTACGTTCAAGTGGATTGGTGTGGCGACACGCCGGACAGATGCGCTCGACCATATAAGCTCCTCGCGTGTGTTCGCGGGCAGTATACCATAATCAAATCAAAGACGACCGTGTACGCCCGCGGGTTCCAGTACGTCGGCCACGACCACAACATCCGTCGTGCCCGCCAGCAGCCGCGTGCCCACCTCGGCGTATGCGGTACGCACGTAGGCCAGACCAAGCGGGCCGTGCTGCGGCGAGACCACCGCGCTGGTGAGTACGCCCGCATCTTTGCCATCCACCGTGAGCGGCTG
>JAYUYF010000560.1:0-3382 GCA_043752605.1 Roseiflexaceae bacterium | reverse complement strand
GCGGCGATACGTTGGGTATCACGCGCAGCGGCATTCAGCAGGCGCGCGTGAACCCGCTGGTGATCATCGTCGACGTATCCGACTCCATGGTGAACACGTTCGGCACGATAACGAGCGGCGACCGCGAGCTGCGGATGAGTCGACTTATCTGGGCGCTCGGCACGGCGCTCACACTGGTGAACGTGGGTCGGTTTGTCGGACGACCCACGTATCTGGTGCCGTTCGCCGCCAGTTGCGGCACGATGCGAATCGCGCCCCGACTGGACGCGCTCGACTGCGCGCGCGTCATCTGCCGGTCGTGCGTGCCCGAAGTGCTCGCCACGGACGACACGCAGTACCAGCCGGTGCTGCGTGAAATAATGAGCCGGTGCGAGTCCGAGCAGTGGGGCCACGCCGATTGCGTCTGGATCACGGACGGCCAGCCGGGCGATATCTGGAGTAGCTACTGGCCTGCGCGCACGCGCGCGTGGAACATGTTTCGGGCCGAGCACAAGATCCGCGTGACCGGCGTGTTTCTGGGTATGGCAGACGATCTGGTGCCGAACACGATTTTGGCCGGGCTGGTCGATCAGGTGATCGCCATGAACACGCTGGTAGACGAGCGCGCCCTGATCGGCGTGCTCGCGCGATTACGCTAAGCAGGAAGAAAGGCAGGCGCACATGAACGCACACCACGCGCTTTCGGAATATGACATTATGGACGCGCAAAACGCGGAAGAAGATGAAGCGAACGCGAGAGACGCCGCGTTCGAGGCCGATCAGCAAGCGCAACTTGCCGCGATCGATGCGGAACTGGACAAGTTGCTGGACGCCGACGAGCTGGACAGTACGGCAATTCACCGGCTGGTGCGCGCGCAGCAGGCGGTGCGCCGCGCCATGCCGCGTCCGGCGGTGCAGGCCGGGTCAACCGAGGCCGAGCTGGCCGAGATGGCCGCACAGGTGGACGCGACCACTGGTCTGCGCATGCACCACGGCGAACGGCCTCTGACGAACGCGGCTGACGCGCTGGCTACGCCCGTGATGGGCGGCACGTTCGCCGTGGTGCGCGACGATACCAGCGACGATACCGGCGACGATGCGACGACGATCGTCGATGTGCCGATCGTGGTGGTTGGCGCTGCGCCCGATCCGGTTGCGGACGAGACCGACGATACGCTGGCCGATTACCTGAGCCAGTTTGCGGGCGATTACACGGTCGCTGCTGGGCTGGCGACCGACGACGCGACCGACGACGCGACCGACGACGACGGCTATCTCCCGGCGCACCCCGAGGCTGCCAACGAGCTGCGCCCGTCGCGCAGCCAGGATATGTACGCGCTGGAGCGGTACGCGCAGGCGAAAGTGTTCGCCGCCCTACCCGGCGTGCGCCGCATCTTGGAGAACGGCGAGTGGCTGATGGTATTCTCCGATCCGGCCAACACGAGCACGCAGGTGGACATGCGCGTGCAACGCGCAACGCTGAATGTTGGTGCGTCCACGTACCACGCGGCGTTCGAGCCGGACATCACGGTGTGGATGTGGCACGCCAAGCCGCGTATGGCCCGTATGGTCGGGTCGTTCGCCACCGGCGATATCCTGTATGAGCGGGGGACGGAGACGCCATGATCACGCGGACTGCGACCACACGCAAGCAGGCGGCGGCAATTGCCGCCGCGCTCGAAGATGCCCTGACCGCTGACGACATCGATTACGTGATGGTCAAAACACTGCGCGCCAGCCACACCGCGATACAGGCCACGCTGGCGCTCGAGCAGCGCGCGTTCACGGACGAGCTGGATACGCCGCCCGTTCCACCGCCACCCGCGCCCGTGAACGGCACACTGACGGGCAATCAGGCCGGCACGGACACCGTAGCGGCGCTGATTAGCCCGCTCGGGCACCAGCGGCTCAGCGTCATCGTCGGACTCGCGTCGCTTCCCGATCGGGCGACCACGCTGGCGCAGGCGCTCGCCGCGCTGAACGGCTGCGCGCAACTGCGGGTCGTTGCCACCAGCACCGGCTGGTTGGTCGCGATCGGCAATATCTATCAGTACAAGGAGAACGTACTGAAACCGTGCTCGTTCTATTACGACGAGTCGCTCACCAGAGCGCTCGCGACCATGATCGACACGGGCGTTGCACCGGCCAACATTGGGTATCGCCCGTCCATCTGGGTGCGCTCGCCGTACGCAGCGAACAACACGCCTAGCCCGATCAACGGCACGCTCGCCATTGTGGGCGCGCACGATTATGTATAAGAGAGGACAACGATCATCATGACAAACGAGACCGCCGAGATCGTCGACGCACCAGAAGCGCCGGGCGTGCCCATGTCGCTGACGATCTATGCGTCGTCGCGCAACCAGCCCTACGAGTGCTTCGAGGCCAATCCGGCAAAGAGGGCCATCATTGCGCTGATCAACGAAATGGTGCTACTGGCAACCCACCAGGGCGAGGAGGCCACCGCCGCCGGGTGGTACGCGCTGCACACGGAAATCTACGCCATGCATGAAGACGCGGAGGCGAAGCGGCAGCAGTATCCGAGGCCGTTTCCGAAGCCGTTTCGATCGGTCGCAACACAGACGCTCTCGTGGTGGGACGCCCCGTTCACGGCGCTCGCACAGAACCAGCACCGGCTGTATTGCCTGGTGGAGCAGGCCGACCAGATCGCGCAGGAGTTGCTGCAACTGGTCATGAAGTGGGAAACGATGAACATCGGTATGCGCGGAATGCCGTCCATACGACTGGTAGCGCCTGAGTTGGCCGCGCAGCGTGCGTCGTTGCTCGTTGTCGTGTGCCACGCCAGTACGGCATACAGTGTTGCGCTGAAAGAATCCCACACGATTGCGCTGAGGCGCGAGAGCGCGCGGCAAGCGCAGCGTGTTGCGCGCGGCAACGTGAAGGTGTTCGCGACGGAGGCGTACGCGAAGGGGTATTTGCACGGGCTTGACACGCCAGCGCAGCGCGCGAAATTACAAGTCGCGCGTGATACGGCGAAAACAACGGTCACGATGCTTTCCCGGTTGGCGCGTGAGGCTGTTGAGAACAACCAGCTCGCGCTGATCGGGCTACAAGCGCTGTGGGTCGCGTACGGAGATGCGCAGCAGGCGCTGACTGCGTTCGACCGTCAGCATCCCACAACCTAGCCACTGGGCGCCGGACAACAAAAGGAGTGACTTTGGACACCACCACCGAAACCGTCTTTGACGTGGGCAGCCTGCTGGTGGCGTTTACGCCGCCGACCGACGCACTGATTGCGCATGCTGACGAACTGCGGAACGTAACCGCACGACTGGCCGACGAACTCGGCTATACGGATCTTGCGACCGAAGTGCGCGCCCTGCTGATCGGTGCAGCCTGCTGCGAAGGCGGTCGGCACGCACCCGTGCTGAACCGTACGGTG
>JAYUYF010000559.1:0-3383 GCA_043752605.1 Roseiflexaceae bacterium | reverse complement strand
CGCCCGCTATCGTACGGATCGCGGTCATAATAATGGACCGCATAAAAATCGACCATGTCGGCCAGCCGCAACTGTGCCTCGGCTGGCTCGAAATAGCTCTTGGCAAACGCGACGCTGATCGTCAGCGGGGTACCGGGGTCGATCCGTTTTGTTTCCGCAGCGATCTGCTGCAAAAACGCCAGCCGTGCTTCAGCGAGCGGGAAGCAACCCGGGAAATCGGCGTTGTCCCAATCCCAGCAGCGGATGTCGATCGGGCTGCCAATATCGGGCTCATTATACAGATCCCAGGCGATGATGCCGGGATGATCGGCATAGCGGCGCACGACGGGGCGCACGTGGCGATCAAGTGCGCCCTGCCAGAACTGCGGCGCAAACTGATCCTGTGGGTAATCGATCAGGAGCACCGGTATCACATAGATCCCGCGCCGATTGGCCGCCGCCAGCAGATCATCAAAGTGGGCCTTGGGTACTTCGGGTAGATATTCGGGGTTGACATTGGCCTGACCGCCAAAGACATAATAATTGAGGAAGACCCGGATCGTGTTGACGCCGCGCGCCTGGAGGCGTGCCAGATCGGCTTCGATCGCGGTCATATCCCACGGGCAACGTGGGTCTGCGCCAAACTGGAGCGACCAGCAGCGATCGCGATCGACGCCGGTGGCGCGCACAAAATTGGTACCGCGCATGAAAAAGGTCTGCCCGGCGCGCACAAAGCGCTCGCCACGCAACGTGACGACGGGCAATGAGTCAACATTTGTGGGCTGCGCACACGCAGCGATCAGCAGCGTGAGAACGAGGATCATGATTGGGAGACGGGCGTAGTGCATCAGCACGTGCTACAAAGAGAGACACCAGCGCTCATCGGCGTGTCTCGGACTCATCCTCGCCAACGGCGCGCTGGCGCAGGAATCGCGCCGCAAAACCTGCGATGCCGCTCGTACTTGTCGCGGCGCGGCGCTGTGCCTCAAGCTCGATCTCGGCGCGCGCGAGTACTGTGGCAGCATCGCGGTACTGTGGGTCGAGCGCGAGCAACTGGCGCAATGTGGCAGCCGCCTGAAGCGCGCGCCGCTCGGCAAGATGCGTACTGGCGCGGACGTACAGGTCTTCAAGGTGTTTGCGCGGCGGCACCGGCGCAGTACCACGGCGCGGCGTGCTCGTCAGCGTACGATACGCTTCACCAATGCGGGCGCTGCGGCGTGCCACATACTCGCGCTGGGCGGCTGATGCCGCCACGTGGCGATCAGGGTGATACTGTGCCATCTGCTGCCGAAACGCACGATGCAGCGCATCGGCGGTGACACCCGGCACCACGCCCAGAATCGCATAATCATCGAGTGCCGCAAAATCTTCGAGGAGCAGTTCACGTTCGGTTGCGCCAGCCATCGAGTTACTCCAAGTAATCACGCAGCTTCTTGCCGAGCCGCGGATGCCGTAATTTACGCAGCGCTTTGACTTCGATCTGACGGATGCGCTCGCGGGTTACACCAAATTCCTTACCGACTTCTTCGAGCGTTCGGCTGTGGCCATCTTCAAGCCCAAAACGGAGTTGCAAGACGCGGCGCTCGCGCTCGGTGAGCTGATTGAGCACCTGCTCGACCTGTTCGCGCAGCATCTGATGGCTTGCTGCGTCCGACGGTGCCAGTACTTTTGAATCTTCGATAAAATCGCCGAGCTGGCTATCTTCTTCCTGGCCGACGGGCGTCTCGAGCGAGACCGGTTCAAGCGAGGTTTTGCGGATCGTCCGCACCTTGTCTACCGGTATACCGAGCGCGCGCCCCAATTCATCATCGGTCGGGTCACGACCAAGTTCCTGGAGCATGCGGCGACTCTCGCGCATCAGGCGGTTGATTGTCTCCACCATATGCACCGGAATACGGATCGTGCGTGCTTGATCGGCGATCGCGCGGGTGATCGCCTGGCGGATCCACCAGGTCGCATACGTCGAGAATTTGAACCCTTTGCGATAATCAAATTTCTCAACTGCACGAATCAGGCCAACATTGCCTTCCTGGATGAGATCGAGTAATTGCATACCGCGGCCAATATATTTTTTGGCCACTGATACGACGAGCCGCAGATTGGCCTGTGCCAGATCCTCGCGCGCCACCTTGCCCATTTCGATCGCCAGATTCCAATCGCGCCAGAGCTGCATCCGCACCACACCGGCAATATGGATGACATCTTCCGGCGGCGTCCATTCGATCTGCGTCAGCAGACGTTGCTGGATCTCGCGCGGCAGCAGGTAGAATTGTACCGAACCGTGCGCGATCGCCTGATCAAACTGCTCGGCCGTCAGCTTGTGTAGCTTAGAAGCCTCCGAGCGACGCTTCTCGTAGGTCTGGCGTTGCTCGAACGAGAGGCGCTCCTGGAGCATAAAGATATCACCAATCAGACCGGGGTAGAGCGGATCGGGCACGGGCAATTCGGCGACCTGATGCAGCAGCACCAGCGCGTCATTGGCCATCACCGAATTGCGTTGGAAGCGCTGGTAGATCTCGCCCGCGATTTCGGGGACATATGTCGGTGCCCACTCGATACCGCGCTGCACCTGATACGAGCCGAGGTAGCCGCCGAGCTCGATCTTCTGCGCCAGATCGGTCTCCTGGCGGCCGGTCAGCAATGGCACGCGGCCGATTTCGCGCAGATACATCCGCACCGTATCGTTGACACTGATGCCATCGACACTCAGATTATCGATGTCTTCGTCTTCAAAATTGAGGATCGCCGGACTGCGCCCGCTCGATTCATCGTGGGTCTGGATGCGCGCTGCGGCCAGCGCCTGCTGAATCTCCTCAAGCCGATCCATACTCGTCTCGGAGTTGGGCACAAGTTGCTGAATTTCGCCCTCGGTCACATAGCCGCGCTGACGCCCAAGCGTGATCAGATCGGCCAGGCTTGCGATCGTTGGCAGATCTTCTTCAACTTCTTGCGTCGGCGTTGGCCGGCGTTCGGGTATGTCGTCGATGAGAAGCTCGTCATCGGTCTCATCATCGATCAGCGAGTCATCTTGCTCGAGTGGTGTTCGCATGCGTTATCCCTGGGTCGAAGCGTGCGTGTGGAGATCCGTAAAGGCAGAACTACGGCGCGGCGCGGTGATGGCGCTCAGGTAGTGCTCCAGTTGGACTTTGAGATTGATAGTCTGTAGCACGTCGGCGTCATCCTCGCTGGCTTCCGAGACGCGCATTGCGAGCCGACGAAGCCAGATACGTGCGCTCTCACGTTGAAGGATTGTAGCACATTCCAGCGCATCGTTGATTGCCCGGTACTCCTGGTTGCGTGGTGGCCCGCTCGCGATCGCATCACGCACGTAGGCGGCCAACTCTTCTGGCAACGTTTCGGCCCAGCCGATCGGGTCATCGCTTGCGCTACGTTGCGCCCATGCC
>JAYUYF010000558.1:0-3384 GCA_043752605.1 Roseiflexaceae bacterium | reverse complement strand
CCTTCTCCTTAATCTTAGCTGCGCTCTTATACAGCGCAGTGCCACCAACGGCCGCGCTGCGGCTGCCGTAGGTACCATAGCCAAAAGGAGTACCGGCGGTATCCGAGTGCTCGACCATCACATTTTCGTACGGTACGCCGAGCTCATCGGCTACCAGCTGCGCAAACGTCGTCTCGATCCCCTGGCCGTGCGGCAGCGAGCCGGTGGTGACGACGACCTGGCCGGTGAGGTGGATGCGCACATTAGCGCTCTCCCACAGCCCGGCACCCCAACCCTCGCCCGGCAACCCGATCCAGGCGCTGGGTGCCACGCCGCAGATCTCGACATAACTGCTGATACCCAGGCCCAGGTACTTACCGTTTTTGCGGGCTTCGGCCTGTTCGGCGCGGAAATCGGCGTAACCGACCATACCGAGCGCCTTATCGAGCGCAGGCTCGTAGTTGCCGCTATCATATGGGAGCAAGCCCAGCCCGTTTTCATAGGGGAAATCCTCGGGCTGGATGAAATTCCTGCGACGCACCTCGGCCGGATCCATGCCAATTTCGGCCGCGAAGCGATCGACCATGCGCTCGATCAGGTAGCTCGCCTCGGGGCGACCCGCGCCGCGATACGCATCGACCATCGCGGTGTTGGTGTAGGTACCGACGACGTGCGCGTAAGCGGCCGGGATCTTGTAGACACCCGTGATGATCCGGCCATAGAGTGTGGTCGGGATCCCCGGCGCGATCGTGCTGATGTAGGCACCCAGGTTGGCGAAGGTATCGGCTTTGAGCCCGGTGATCATGCCGTCTTTGGTGCCGCAGATCGCCGCCTCAGTGATATGATCGCGCCCGGCGGTTGAATACTTGTAATTCTCGCTGCGATCCTCGACAAACTTGATCGCGCGCCCGCCGAGCTTGCGCGAGGCCCACATCGTAAAGGCCATGTCGTTGTAGACAAAGATTTTCTGGCCAAAGCCACCACCGACATCGGGCGAGATCACGCGCAATTTTGGCTCGGGGATGCCAAAGACAAACGCGGTGAGTAGCAGCCGCATCACGTGCGGGGCCTGCGAGGTACACCAGAGCGTAAACTCGTGGGTCGCCGGGTCATAGCGTGCCACCGAGCCGCGGGTCTCCATCGGCGTGGGCAGCAAGCGCTGGTTGATGATCTCCTCGTGCACCACCACCTCAGCCGCCGCGAAGGCCGCCTCGGTCTTGGCCTTCTCGCCGCACTCCCAGTCGAATACGACATTGTTGGGCGCATTCTCGTGGATCTGCGGCTGGCCCGGCTCGATCGTCTTCTTGCCATCGATCACCACCGGCAGCGGCGCATATTCGACCGTGATCAGATCGAGCGCATCACGTGCGATAAAGCGATCGTCTGCCACCACCAGCGCAACTGCATCACCCGAGAAACGCACCGTGCCGACGGCCAGCGCGCGCGGCGTATTAATATTGTTCGTGATGCGCCCGGCCGATGCCGTCCACGCGCAGGGCAGCGGGTTGATATCGAGCATGTCTTCGCCGACGAAGACCGCGACAACACCCGGATGCGCTTTTGCAGCGCTTGTATCGATCGAGAGGATCGTCGCGTGAGCGTAGGGGCTGCGCAGAACGGCGGCGTGCAGCATACCGGGAAGCTTGATATCATCGATATAACTCGCGCCACCGGTGATCAGGCGCGGGTCTTCGCGGCGCTTGAGCGCCTTGCCGAATACGCGGGTCGTGGTTGCCTCAGCAGTCATTGCTGGCCCTTTCTTCGTTGTGGTTGGAATGTAGGACAGGTGGCAAAAACGGATGGACGACGGTGGCTTAGACCGCGGCCATTGTGACCGCTTCGCCGCGCATTTTTGCCGCAGCGTGCTGGACGGCGCGCACGATGTTGTGGTAGCCGGTGCAGCGGCACAGGTTGCCCTCAAGCCCGTGGCGGATCTCATCGTCAGTCGGGCTCGGGTTTTGCTGGAGCAGGTCGGCGGCCGCCATGATCATACCCGGCGTGCAGTAGCCGCACTGCAGACCGTGTTTCTCCCAGAAACCCTCTTGCAGCGGGTGCAGGCCTTCGCCGTTCGAGAGCCCCTCAATCGTGGTGACCTGTGCGCCGTTGGTCTGTACTGCGAGCACGGTGCAGGATTTGACGCTCTGACCATTGACGTGCACGACGCAGGTGCCGCACTGGCTGGTATCGCAGCCGATGTGGGTGCCAGTGAGCCCGAGTTGTTCGCGCAGATAATGCACCAGCAACATACGCGGCTCGACTTCGTGAGTGTGGTGGCTGCCATTAACGTGAACCGAGACTGTGGCCATGTCGGGACTCCTCCTCGTTGAAATGAGATCGACACCGGTGCGACAAAGGGAACCGCGTGCGAATGAGATGGAACGGTGAACTATACCGAGCGGAGCGCCACCCGGCGGCGTGGAGCTTATTTGCGTGTGCCGCGCCCGACGAGGACGCCGAGCACAAATGCGATCAGCGCAATGACCCACGGCTGCTGCGCGACAAAATCCTTGATGATCCCGCCCACGACATCGCCGGGCTGGAGTTGCTCGTCTGGCGGCACGATGACCGAACGGCGCATGGTTTCGGCGGGTGGAAGCGGTTCCACGAGATCGGTAACTGCTGCCGCCCCCGCAACGTCCCCCGCAACGTCCCCCGCAGCATGCTGCGGGGCTACAGGGGCTGCGGGAACTGGTGCCGCCACACGCAGCGCGACCTGTGCATCGAGCGCTTTGAGCGATTGATTGATAAGCTGACGCGCTGCGCCCTCGATCAGGCGCTGGCCGACGCTCGCGAGCATCCCGCCGATCTGGGCATCGCCGGCATAGGTGAGCAAGGTCCTGCCGCCATCAACCTCGGCGAGATCGACCGTACCACTGCCATCGACGACCGCGTTGGCGCTGGAGCCGTGTGCGATTAGCTTGTAGTGTGACGGATGCTGGACATCCTCGAGACGGATTTTGCCGCTGTAGCTGCCGCGGATCGACTGAATGCCGATCTTGACCAAACCCTCAAACTCGGTCGGGCTCAGCTGATCGAGCCGCTCGCAACCCGGCACAACGCGCGCAAGGACATCGACATTGTTGAGCGCATCCCAGACCTGCTCGCGCGTCGCGTCGAGCGTGTAGGTACCCGAAACTTTCACGAGATCGGCTCCGTTCGTCTACAGCGACGCACCTGTTGCGTAGGGAAGTTGTGAACTACTAGTTAGTAAATCGTAATGGCGCGCTACGTATTTGTCAAGTAGAAGATCGATGAGAGATGCAGTGGGGCGACGATCAACGGACGCAGCAGGCTGCGTCGGCGCGGCGGCGATAGGTGGGGTGGCGGGTGGCGATGGTGTGGTGTGGTGTGGGCGGTGGTGGTGGGTGGCGATATTGTAGGGCCGAAGCATTCGCCAGGTGTTGC
>JAYUYF010000557.1:0-8341 GCA_043752605.1 Roseiflexaceae bacterium | reverse complement strand
ATTAGTCTCGCAGCCCGATTTTGGCGAGCAGGCGCTCGAAATCTGCGAGACGCTCGTGCGCTCGAACGCGGTCGATGTCATTGTCATCGACTCGGTGGCTGCGCTGGTGCCACGCGCCGAGATCGAGGGTGACATGGGCGATTCGCTTCCTGGTCTGCAGGCGCGCCTGATGAGCCAGGCACTACGCAAGCTCTCGGGCGCGATCAGCAAATCGCGGACGACGGTCATCTTCCTGAACCAGCTGCGCCTCAAGATCGGCGTGATGTTTGGCTCACCCGAGACGACGACCGGCGGCCAGGCGCTCAAGTTCTACGCGTCGGTGCGGCTCGATATTCGGCGCATCGAAACGCTCAAGAGCGGCACCGAGCCAATCGGCAGCCGCGCGCGCGTCAAGGTTGTCAAGAACAAGGTTGCACCGCCGTTTCGCACAGCCGAGTTTGATATTATGCTCAACGAGGGCATTTCGCGCGCAGGCAACATTCTTGATGTCGCAACCGATCTCGAGATCATTCGCAAGAGCGGTGCCTGGTTTTACCTCGGCGAAGATCGGCTCGGTCAGGGTCGTGAGAACGCCAAGACGTTTCTGAATGAGAACCCGGCGCTCGCCGATGAGATCGAGCGGCTCATCCGTGCCCAGGCGATGACCAACGCGCCCGGAGCCGCAGTTGTTGTCCCCGAAGGCGAAGCGGAAGACGACGGGCTGTTCGAGGAATAATCACCGTACATGGCAGCCGGTACGATCACTGCGCTCCGTGCGCAAGAACGCGACGACCAGCGGATCAATGTTTTCCTCGATGGCGAGTTTGCCATCGGTGTAAGCATGACGACGCTGGTCGCCGAGCGTTTATATGTCGGGCAACCGATCAGCGAGCTGGAATTTGAGCGGCTGGCGCGCGCCGAGTTTCAAGATCGCGCATTTCACACCGCACTACGTGCGCTTGATTCACGGCCACGTTCGGCGGCTGAAGTACGCGAGCGCTTGCGGCGGCGTGAGTTCACCCCCGAGCAAATCGATATCGCAGTGCAGCGCCTAGTTGATCTGCGGCTGATCGATGATGCGGCCTTTGCAAAGTTCTGGGTCGAGGCACGCCAGCGGAGCCGGAGCCGTGGTGTGGGTGCACTCCGCGATGAACTGCGGCGCAAAGGTATCGCCAAAGACGAGATCGCGGCCGCGCTCGATGCTGAGTATCTCGGTGATCAGGCGGTCGGGGCGCTAGCAGCCGGGCGCGCGGTGCTGAAGCGCTACGCAGCTGTGCCAGACCGGTTTACCTTTGCGCGGCGGCTTGGTGGGCTGTTGCTGCGGCGCGGCTTCCCTGCCGATGCGGTGCGCGCAGCCGTAGCGCAACTCTGGGCCGAGCGTGGCGGCTCCTATGATGAAGACGATCTGCAACTGGAGGATGACGCATAAATGGCAGAGATTCAATACCTGGGGCACTCGTGCTTCCGCCTGCGCGGCCGCGATGGTGTAGTGCTCACCGATCCGTTTGGGACTCAGGTCGGGTACGACATCGGCAAGCCAACCGCGCACATTGTAACCATCAGCCACGGGCATGATGACCACAACAATATTGAGGCGGTCAAGTCACTACGCGAACCGTTGTTCGTCGCTGATGGCCCGGGCGAATATGAGGTCAGCAATGTGCTGATGACCGGCGTTGGCACGTATCATGATGATAAAAAGGGCGAAGAGCGCGGGCGCAATACCGTGTTTGTCATCCATCTCGATGATGTCGTCTTCTGTCATCTCGGTGATCTTGGTCACGAGTTGACGGCGGCACAGGTCGAGGAGATCGGCGATGTCGACGTGCTGTTTGTGCCGGTTGGTGGCAACTTCACAATCGATGCTACGCTCGCGGCTACGGTTATCGGTCAGATCGAACCGCGTATCGCCATCCCCATGCATTATGCCTATGCCGATGGCAACCCACTGCTGGCTCCGGTCGACAAGTTTATGGCCGAGATGGGGATGAAAGAATTCACGCCTGAGGACAAACTGGCGGTCACTGCTAGTTCGTTGCCTGCCGCTGAGGCGCAGACCCGTATTCTGGTGCTCAACCCCGCGCAGCTAACTCCGGTCTAGCCGCGCAGTATTGCCGGAACACAGCGTTGTATCCGGCGCTACGGGTGCCAGATGGTTGTTATCCAGGAGTGCCGTTTACGATTGCTCGCGCATAGCTGAGCGCTGTATCGAGCGCGGTGCATGTGTCACGGTCATCGGTCTGCTGCCGGAGAAGCTGCATTGTGTAGATTCGTTCATCCACAAGTATCCGGCAGCGCGCCAGCATTGTTTTGTCGGCGTGTGGTGCTAATTGGCGCATCCACTCGAGATCGCGGTTGAGCAGCACGATTTGCTGCTCGGCCTCTGTGTAGCGGCAGGTAATGTGCGGCAGCCGGTCACGCTTGGCATCAGGATAATTGGTGTCCTCGACAAGTTCATTTGGTTCAAGTCGAAATAGTCCGGCGAGCAAGACCACCGTGCGCTCACTGGGTGTCGAGAGCCCGGCTTCGAGGTGCGAGACCGCGGCGCGCGAGACCGCGAGCCGCTCGGCGAGTTGCTCCTGGGTCCAACTGCGGCCCGCGCGCAGCCGTGCCACCCGCCGCCCGAGCGGCTCTACACGTAGCGGGGGTTTGGGCGTCATATGCTGGCCGAGCGGATTGTCGTCGTGAGTGTGTGATCTGCACCCGGTGCGATGACGATCGTATCGCTTGCGGCATTGGCGGCCTCGATGCACAGCATACTGCGGTATTCGTCGTCGTCAAAATCGCTCAAACGCTGTGCCTTGTCAATCCACGGGTTCCAGACGACAACCGAATTACTGCCGCCGCGCGCGATCGTGATTTGCCGCTCGCCCACCGCGTCGACAATCGTACACGGCGCTACGGTATCGAAGTAGATCCGGTCGACTTCGCCAGCGATGTGTACTGGGCCGGACTGCATCCGGGTCGTATTCGTCAGTTGATCGAGGTAGGGTGTAGCGTCCAGACCTTCAACCGTGACCTGCGTGATGGCTTCTACCGCAAAATAGCTATGCAGTGCAGCACTGATCGGCAGCGGCGCGGTGCCGGTGTTGATCGTCTTGAGCGCCAGCTGCAGGGTATCGGCAAGGCTGATGTCTAACTGTAACCGATAGGAATGCGGCCAGTTTGGCGGCGAGGCCAGCGTTTCGTCCAGTTCGAGCTGGAGGCGGGTAGCGTCATCCACGGATGATCCCGTCACGCGCCAGATGCTGGTGCGCGCAAAGCCGTGCGCCGGCAGTGCTGCATCGCTCGGGTGCGGCCCAAACCACGGCCAGCAGACAGGGATCCCACCACGTAGCGCCCTCCCGACGCGAAAGACCGCCGCGCGGCTCGTCCAGAGCACGGCTGACTGCCCGGCTGGTGTATAGTCGAGCACATGGCCACCGTGCAGTGATATGCTCGCCGTACTCCCTGCGTGGGTCAGCCGCGCGTGCGGGACGCCTGCCGGGCCGGTGACAAACGCGATCGCATCGGCCCGGCCAAACGCAGCATTGAGCGATGCCGTATCCACATTGGTCATAATTTGTTCCGTTCCGCTGTGCTCTCGTGGTATCGTATCACTATTATACTGAAAGTACGCTAATTGACTTAGCAGACAGCTGCGGGCCACGGGGGTATACTGCGGGCTAAGGAGGAACATACAGCATGACACAACAGAAACGCGCGCTGATCACTGGCATCACCGGTCAAGATGGATCGTATCTCGCCGAGTTCTTACTCGAGCAGGGGTATGATGTCATCGGGATGAACCGTCGAACCAGTACAGTCAACTTCGAGCGTATCCGCCACATCCAGGATCGCGTCACGCTCACCACGGGTGATCTACTCGACGAAGTATCGCTGATCCATATGTTGCGCGAGCACCGCCCGGCAGAAGTGTACAACCTCGCCGCTCAGAGCTTTGTGCAGACATCGTTTGCCCAACCAGTGTTTACTGGCGAGGTCACTGGCCTTGGCGTCACACGGATCCTGGACGCGATCCGGATCGCCGACCCCGACATTCGCTTCTACCAAGCCAGCTCGAGCGAGATGTTTGGCAAAGTTGTCGAGGTGCCGCAGCGCGAGAGTACACCGTTGTACCCGCGCTCGCCGTATGGTGTTGCCAAGGTCTACGGGCATTGGATCACAATCAATTATCGTGAGAGCTATGGCATGCACGCCTCGTCGGGTATTCTGTTTAACCACGAGAGCGAGCGCCGCGGGATTGAGTTTGTCACCCGCAAGATCACCAATGGCGTCGCGCGGATCTCGCTCGGGCTTGATAAAGAGCTACGACTGGGCAATCTCGAAGCACAACGCGACTGGGGCTTCGCCGGAGACTACGTACGTGCTATGTGGCTGATGCTACAGCAAGACACGCCCGACGATTTCGTCGTTGCTACGGGTGAAACGCACTCGGTACGGCGCTTCTGCGAGCTCGCATTTGATCGAGTTGGGCTCAAATACGAGGATTATGTCGTGCAGGATGAGAAGTTCTTCCGCCCGGCCGAAGTCGAGTTGCTGGTTGGCGATCCAGCGAAGGCCAAGGAAAAGCTCGGCTGGGTACCCGAAGTATCGTTTGAGCAACTGGTATATCGCATGGTTGACTCAGATGTTGCGCTGCTGAAAAAGTAACATCTGCCAGCGCCAATGACCGCACACCAGGCCCGCCGATCAGCTGATCGGCGGGCCTGGTGCTGTACGTGGCAGCATTATGGCTCGTCGCGTGCATAGACACGATCGAGCAGATCATGTTCGCGCATAATAATCGTTTCGACAAAACGGTGGATCTCGCGTACCGGTTTGACCGCGCGGTAGCCGAGCGCAAGAAAGTGGACGATTTCGCCAAGGCCAGCGAGTTGTGCGATCGGCTGAACGCGTGCGAGTGCTGCACCAAACAGTGGGCGCATTGTCAGGTCGTGGACACGATACATCGATGCGCGGATGAGTTCAAGCTGCTCCACACGGCGATCATAATTATCTGCCAGGCGATACGCACAATCATAGGTGGCCGCATCGAGCGCATCACCGTCGTGGCCGAGTTGGCGCAACGCAGCCAGCAGCGTATCATCAAGGCGTTGCGTAAGTTCGAGCAACTGGAGTACGCTCTCCACATCTTTGAGCGCCACACCCGGCAGGTAGCCAACGATCGCGTGCAGCCGCCGCGCCTGCGCATCGCGGTTGGTGAAGTCGCGCGGCCCATAGATTTCTGCAAAGAAAAACTCGGCGATATCGCGAAATTGTGGCTCTGCCGCGAGGTCGGCGTGATCGCGACGGAGCCGATCAGACTGGAAGGTCTGGAGGGTCAGGCGTTGAGCGGCCGATGCTGCACTCGTCTGCGTCACTGTGTGCCGAGTCGGTTGAGTGCGGCGCGCGCCTGATCAGCCCACGGCGTACCTGTTCCCTGCGCCAGTGCATCATTGTAGGCCTTGACAGCGGGAGCCACGCGCCCGGCGCGCTCCTGAGCCACACCAAGATGGTATTGCGCCTCGGCATAGGCGGGCTGTTGTTCAAGCGCCCGTTGATAGCGCGCAATTGCCGGATCGACCTGACCAAAGGAGAACGCGATTCGGCCGAGCCAGTAGAATGCCTCAGGAAATTCATTGCGCAGCTGCGTAGCGCGTTCGAAGTGGCCACGCGCATCACCAAACTCGCCCGCGCGCACCAGTAGCAACCCGAGACGATACTCCGCCTCGGCGTGTTCGCGCGCCGTCGTACGGTCGCTGGCATCGATCGCGCGCTGGTAAGCCGCACGCGCCTGCTCCTCGCGGCCAGCACCTTCGTCAAGCAGCCCCTGCGTGATCAGCGCCGCAGCATAGCGTGGCTGAAGCTCGAGCGCGCGATCGAGTGCAACTGTCGCTGTTGCTGCGTCACCAAGCGCGATCGCAGCACGCGCACGACCGTAGTGGGCCTCAGGATATTGTTCACGAATCGCGAGTGCTTGTAAAAATGCGGCACTTGCGCCAGCCGGATCCTGTTGCTGCAACAGCGCCTCGCCGAGCAACTGATACGCCAACGCATTGTTCGGATCACGCCGGATCGCCGCATACTGCGCACTGGCGGCACTCGCCCAATCGTTGCGTGCTGCCGCAACGCGGCCGAGGCCGATCTGCGCGCTCGCAAGATCGCCATCTTGCTGCAATGCAGATTGAAACTGGCTTTCGGCGGCGGCGATCTCGCCGAGCTGCAACTGCGCTTCACCGAGCGTCACCAGCGCTGCCGGGAAGGCACCGCGGCGCAGCGTCACAGCACGCTGTGCATCATCGCGCGCTCGCACGGGCTCGCCGAGCACCAGCTGCGCCTGTGCGACGCCCGCGTGGGCATCGGCATCATTCACGCCATCCGGGAGCGCGATCGCGCGCTGGTACGCATCACGTGAGTCTGCGGCAGCACCAAGTTGAAGCAACTCGGCACCAATCCGCTTGAGCGTCAGCGCATCGAGCGTATCGGATTGGAGCGCCATCCGATAATGACCAAGCGCCGCTGTGGGTGCGTCGCGTTCGAGATTGGCAAGGGCCAGCAGCGACGGCACGTGGCGCGCATCGACCGAGATCGCGCGGTCAAACTCAACCTTCGCTTCAGCAGTTCTGCCAATCTCGGCGAGCAATTGCCCGACGGCGAACGACACTTCGGCGTAGCGATCCGACGAGCGGGGGATACCCTGCTGAAGGCGTACCAGCGTGCTGAGCGCATCCTCTGGCGCGTTCTGAGCGCGATACACGCGGCTCAATTCAAGCAGAGCCTCGGTGTCACCAGCATCGGCGAGCGGCTGCAAGATCGATTCTGCGCGGGCGATATTCTCTACGTCTCCGATCTGACGAAGCGCGCGCGCCAGCGCCAGAACGTCGGCCGGAGTGTCACGGCTATTGGCGAGCCAGGCGCGCTCGATACCTGCGGCGGGCCAATCACCCACCTGTTCGGCGATCTCGGCGCGTTGCAGGCGCGCGGGGAAGAACTCCGGGTTGATCGCCAGTGCCTCGTCCAGCAGTGTGCGCGCCGCCGCCAGATCACCACGTGCGCGCGCGACGACCGCACGCCCGAATCGTGGTTCAGGGCGCGTCGGCGCAAGCGCCGCCACCGAAGCATAGCGTTGGTCTGCGGCATCGATCTGCCCTGCAATACGGTCGAGGCGCGCCAGTAAGAGCAACGCATCGATGTTCTCTGGTTCGACTGCGAGGATACGTGTCAACGTGACACGCGCCTGTGCCTCGGGCGAGCGTGCGCCCGCAACATCTTCGAGCAAACCCGCCACACCTTGCCGCCGACGAACACCGCTGCGCAGCAGCTCGATATCGACACTGGCCTGGAGCAATTCGCGCCGCAACAGATCGCGCTCGGCCTGCTGCGCCTGCGCCTCAGCGATGCGGCCAGCAAGCGGCGCTGCCCGCGCATCTTCGGCGGCGGCGATCCGTTGCCAGCTTGCGATCAGCTCGCGCGTGGCCACGATCGCCATATTGCTTTGCTCACGTAGCGCTGTCAACTCCTGCGTCGTGAGCGGATCGCGTACTTCGAGCTCCCAGGCGACCGGCCCCTGCGCGCCAAGACCTGCCGCCGTGCGCAACAACACATCCTGCTCGGCCCAGTCGGCGCGCAGCCGCTCGCTCAGCGCGCTTTGTAGCTCGCGGCTGACGGCACGGTCGTCGACTGTGACACGTTCAAAGCTCTCATCGAGCGCGGCGCGGGCAGTATCGTAGCGGCCAAGCACGCGTGCGACATTCGCCTGCGCGATCTGCAGCGACGCTGATGGTGGCAGGAGCAACTGCGCAACGCCCAGACCATCAAACGCGGCCTGCGGCTGGTTGGCCGCGAGCGACTCGCGCGCCAGGTTGACCCGCAACTCGCCGAGATCACCACCGCCGAGCGCGCCGATCGCCGCGTTGAACGCCGCACGTGCCGCCGGATCACCAGCATCTTGCAGGATCGCACCCAGATTGTTGTAGAGCAGTGCTGGCGTCTTAACACCCGGTGCCGCGAGCGCGCGCTGCATCTCGGCCGCCGCTCCGGCATAATCAGCACGCGCCCAGAAGACGGTCCCGCGCACGGTGGCGGGCAACTCGGCCGAGAGCCCACTCGCAGGGTCATCGAGCAGCGTATCAAGTGCAGCCACCGCCGAATCGTAGCGACCAGCGCCGTAGTCTGCCAGCGCTAACAGCAGCAGCGGCAACGTACTCCCGCCATTGATCGCGGCGGTGCTGAGCTGGTAATACCAGGGAATCGCAAAACGCGTGCGGAAGCCCTGCCAGGCTGCGGGTGCGAAAGTGCCACTGGGCAGGTAGACAAGCTCGGGAGCCATCGATGGCTGGTCGATACGCGCGCCAGGGTTGACCGTGCCCCAGACCAGAAC
>JAYUYF010000556.1:0-8361 GCA_043752605.1 Roseiflexaceae bacterium | reverse complement strand
GGGCGGCGGGCGGCGGGTGCGGGCGGGCGACGGCGACGGCGGACGGCGGGTGCGGGCGGGCGACGGCGGGCGGGTGTGGGCGGCGGACGCAGCATGCTGCGTCCCTACGGTTGTAACGATTGTAACGATCGTTATAACCGTCGCCACCGCGCGCCGACGCGATCGAGGAGCTGGTTGGCGGCGGCCGGGCCCCAGGAGCCGGCCTCGTACTCGGCCATGGCCGAGGCTGACGCTGCCTCCCAGCCCGCGTGGATTGGCGAAATCAACGACCACGAGGCCTCGACCTCATCGCTACGCGTGAAGAGCGTTGAATCGCCCAGCATCGCATCCAGCAATAATCGCTCGTAGGCTTCGGGCGATTCGACGCCAAATGACGCGTTGTAGCGAAAATCCATCGTCACCGGGCGGATCTGGGTGGCCTGACCGGGCACTTTCGAATTGAAACGCAGCGCGATTCCTTCATCGGGCTGAATCCGAATCGCGAGCACGTTTGGGTCGATATCGTTCAGCGGGCCAGCCTCAAACAACATCAACGGTGCAGCACGGAAGCGGATCGCGATCTCGCTGACGCGCTTTGGCAGCCGTTTGCCGGTGCGCAGGAAGAACGGCACGCCTGCCCAGCGCCAGTTTTCGATCGCAAATTGCAGCGCCACATAGGTCTCGGTGAGCGAATCACCCGCCACGCCCTGCTCTTCGCGGTAGCCGGTGACGGGTTGGCCATTCACCGCACCGCGCGTGTACTGCGCGCGCACCGTGTACTGGCCCACATCCTCAGGCCGAATCGGGCGGACGGAGTGCAACACCTTGACCTTTTCATCGCGCACGCTATCTGCGCGGTAGCCCGATGGTGGCTCCATCGCCGTGAGCGTCAGCAGTTGCATCAGGTGATTTTGCACCATGTCGCGCATCGCCCCCGCGCTCTCGTAGTAGCCGCCACGCCCCTCGACGCCCACGCTCTCGGCCACGGTGATCTGCACGTGATCGACAAAGCTGCGGTTCCAGAGCGGCTCGAAGATCGTGTTGGCGAAGCGCATCACCAGGATATTCTGCACCGTCTCCTTGCCGAGGTAATGGTCGATACGATAGACTTGTGATTCGTTGAAGACTTTGTGTACCTCGATATCGAGCGCGCGCGCGCTGCGCAGATCGTGGCCAAATGGCTTCTCGATGATGATCCGCGCCCAGCCGCCTTCGGGCGGATGATTGAGCCCGGCGACACCGAGTTGCTGGATGATCGTCGCGTATTGTTCGGGCGGGGTAGCCAGGTAAAACAGCCGGTTGCCCGAGGTGCCGCGCCGCTCATCAAGATCATCCAGTTGTTTGGCCAGCGTGGTGTAGCCAGCCGGATCATCAAACGAGGCGCGCACATACGAGATGCCCTCGGCAAAATCGTGCCAGATCGTATCGCTCAGGCCCGATCGCGAAAAATTCTGGGCATCGTCTTTGAGCGATTTACGAAAGAATTCATCCGACCAATCGCGCCGAGCGAAGCCAACGACGCTGAAGCCGGGCGGGATCAGCCGCTCGCGCTGCAAATTATAGAGCGCGGGCACCAGCTTCCGATGCGTCAGATCGCCCGTCGCGCCAAAGATTACGATCGTGGACGGTGGTGGGGTGCGCTGCATACGCGGGCCGGCGCGCAGCGGGTTCTCAGTAATCTGCGGGGATGTCAATTGCTCCTCCTCCGGGGCGCACGTTGCGCCCTCCCTCGGCCCGTGCCATACGGCTATTATACCCTGAGCCGATCGAGTAATGGTGCGATGCGTGGCTCATCCCACGCGGCGAGCGGCTGGTGCGAATGGTGCGAATCGCTGCCACCGCTCACCAGCAGCCGGTGTTGCCAGGCCTGCTCGGCGAGTACCGCGCGCTGCTCGGCGCTGTGGGTTGGGTAGAAGACTTCGAGGCCATCGAGACCGAGCGCCGCCATCGCGGCGATGTCGCCGTCATCGGCCGGGCGCGCGTAGACGCCATTGCTGCGGCCGGGGTGCGCCAGCACCGCGATCGCGCCACACTGGTGCGCGGTGGCGATTACTTCATCGACACCGACCGGGGTGTAGCCGCCCGGCACCTGCGCGCTGATATAGCGCATCGCCGCTGCCTCATCACTTTCGGCTGCATCACGGTTGGGAAGCTCGTTGTTGCGCGCCAGCGCGGCGGCCACATCGGCCACATGTGGCGCACGGCCCAGCGCGTCGAGCCCACCAAGCGCGAATCCACGTTCGATAAGTGTGGTGATCAGCCGCTCGGCATCTGCGGCATTGCGCGCAAAAACCGATTCGCACAGCGCGTTGATACGCGGATCGCCAATTTCAAAGCCGTACACCAGCATGTGCCAGAACTTGCCACGGTGGCCACTATCGATCTCGACCCCTGGTACAAAGCCGACACCCGCCGCCTGCGCAGCTGCCTGCGCTTCGGCCAGGCTCGCAATGCTATTGTGGTCGGTCACGGCAAAGGCGCGCAGCCCGCGCTCGGCCGCCGCAGCTGCGAGCGCCGCCGGTGCCCAGCTGCTGTGGTGTGGCGTGGCGGTGGTGTGGATGTGCAGATCGATCATCGTGTACTCCTCTGGCTACCCGGCGTCATTGCCCGGATAGTATAGCCGAAAGCGATTGGCCCGCGTGCGCCGCCGGATGCCATCCCGGGCAATTTCTCGCCACGATCTCATCTGTTGCTCATCGAAGATCGCAAGACAGATCGCATATGCTGCCGTATACATTTCAAGCGCAGACAACGATGGATCATAACGACAGAACTATGATGACAGGAGTATCGCATGAACCACCTGCAACGCTATCTGGTCGATGAGTTTCTCGAAGATTATGTCGAAGGTGATCTCTCGCGCCGCCAGGCGCTGAAGCGCATCGCCGGGATCACCGGGCTCGCCGCGGCATCACAGCTGCTGGCAGCCTGCGGCGTACCACAGACCACCACGGCGACGACGGCCCCCGCCGCGACGACGGCCCCCGCCGCGACGACGGCACCAGCGGCGACGACAGCCCCCGCAGCACCAACCGCGAGTGCCAGCGATCCAAATATCATTGCTGCGGCGCTGAGCTTCCCGGCGGCCGATGGCCAGGCGATGGGGTATCTGGCGCGCCCGGCGGCCGAGGGGCCGCGCCCGATTGTGCTGGTCTGCCACGAGAACCGTGGCCTCACGCCGCACATCGAAGATGTGACGCGCCGGGTGGCGCAGGCGGGCTACGTGGGCTGTGCGGTGGATTTGCTCTGGCGCGAAGGTGGCATCGCGACGGTGACCGACCCCGACGCCGTGCCGGGTTTGCTGAGTGGTGCACCACCCGCGCGCCACGTCGCCGATTTTAAGGCCGCGCTGGATTACCTGAAGACCCAACCCTACGCGCAGGCCGACAGCGCCGGGATGGTTGGCTTTTGCTTTGGTGGTGGCGTGACGTGGCTGGCGGCGGCCGGGATCCCCGAGCTGCGCGCAGCGGTGCCGTTCTACGGCCCGGCCGTCCCGGTCGAGCAGGTACCACAGATCGGCGCGCCGGTGCTGGCGATCTACGGCGAGCAGGATACCCGCATCAACGCTGGCATCCCCGCGATCGAGGCCGCAATGCAGGAGAACGGCAAGGAGTATCGCAAGATTATTTACCCCGGCGTCAATCACGCGTTTCACAACGATACCGGGACGCGCTACAATGCCGAGGCGGCGCAGGCAGCCTGGGCCGAGACGCTCGCCTGGTTCAAGCAGTATCTGGACGCCTAACCGTCGTGGGCCCGTTCATCTTGCTGGGAGCCTGCTATGCATCTGTCAATCGCCCACCGGCCCTGGCCACATCCGTCAGGGCCGTGGGCGCTGGCGATGGAATGGCACGCGCTGCTCTTCGCACACTGGCCGGTAGCGCCAGCGTTGCTACAGCGCCATCTGCCACCGGGGCTGTGGATCGAGACCTGGGACGGCGCGGCGTATCTGGGTGTCGTACCGTTCCGCATGGCCGGGGTGCGGCCACGGCTCGCGCCGTCGGTGCCCTGGATCTCGGCGTTCCCCGAACTCAACCTGCGCACGTATGTGACCGACGGCACGCGACCGGGCGTGTGGTTCTTCAGCCTCGACGCGGGCAACCCGCTGGCGGTCGAACTCGCGCGGCTCGGCTTCCATCTGCCGTATTACACCGCACAGATGCGGTGCGCGCAACTGGGCGAGACGATCCACTACCACAGCCACCGCACCCACGCCGGGCGGCCGCGCGCTGATCTGACCATGACCTATGCACCCGGCGGCCCGGTGCAGTACGCCGCACCTGGCACACTGGCGCACTGGCTGACCGAGCGCTACTGTCTCTATGCCGCAGACCGGCGCGGCAACCTGTGGCGCGGCGAGATCCATCACGCACGCTGGCCATTGCAGCCCGCCACTGCCAGCTTCGCGCACAGCACGCTGACCGAGACCGTCGGCCTGCCGCTGCCCGCAACGCCGCCACTGCTGCACTATGCGCACCGGCTCGATGTGCGTGCGTGGCTGCCGGAACGGGTGAGGGGCGGAGTTACCATGTAGGGCACCCCGCCCGTCGTCCGCCGTGCCTATGCTACAATGCGGCGTATGACAGCACCTGCGGGCGATGCAATCCGTGTGGCGATGCTGGCGCGCGTCGTGTTCCCGTTGCACGGGTACGGTGGTATCGAGCGCCACGTCTTCCACCTCACCAATCATCTGGCGCGGCTGGGCGCGCGGGTGACGCTGTACGTGCAGGATCCACCCGCCCCCGGCGCGGTGCTCACGGCGGAGACGCGCGCGCTTTTGGCTGAATCGGGCGGATCGCTCGAGACGCTGTTTCTGCGGTACGACCGTACCTCGCCCTTGCTGCGGCCAAACTCGATCCTCGGCCGCCAGATCAATTATCCGCATTATTCGTGGCAACAGGGGCTGGCGGTGGCGCGCGCGGTACGACGCGGCGCGTTTGATGTCGTCCACGCGCAGGGGTTGTGCGCGTTTGGCTACGGTGCCGTGCGCGTGCGCGATGCGTTGCTGCGCCGGGTGCCATTTGTGGCCAATCCACACGGGCTCGAAGAATACCGGACGCCCGACCGGCGCAAGTGGCTGGCCTACGCACCGTTTCGCGCGCTGTACTCATACGGCACGCGCTGCGCCGATATCGCGATCGCGACCGATGCCTGTACGCAGGGCGATCTGCCGCACTACCTGCACGTCGCACCGTCGCGGGTGCGCGTCATCCCGAGCGCGATCGATGTGGCCGAATGTCTCGCACCCGTGCGCGATGGGGTACGCGCCGAGTTGCGCGCGCGTTTTGGGCTTGCAAAAGCCGAACCCGCGCTGTTGAGCGTCGGTCGGCTCGAGCGTAATAAAGGCTTTCACATCCTGATCAGCGCGCTGGCCACGCTGCGCGATAGGCTGCCACCGGGCTGGCGCTGGCTGCTGGTGGGTCAGGGAAAAGAACGCGCCGCGCTCGAAGCCCAGGCGCGGCAGGCCGGGATCGGCGCGCACGTCGTCTTTGCTGGCCGGTTGAGCGATGACGAATTGCATAATCTGTACGAAGAAGTCGATCTGGTGGTGCATCCAACGCTCTACGAAGGCAGCAGCCTGGTGACACTCGAGGCCATGATCCACCGCAAGCCGGTGGTGGCCAGCGCGGCGGGTGGTATCCCGGATAAAGTCTTCGACAATCGCAACGGTTATCTGGCCACGCCCGGCGACGCAGGCGATCTTGCGGCGAAGCTGCTGGCGGCGCTCGAACGGCGCGATCAGTGGCCTGCCTGGGGCGAAGAGAGCGTACGGATTGTGCAGACGACCTTCGACTGGCCGGTGGTTGCGCGGCAGACGCGCGATCTGTATCAGGAACTTTTGAAAACCCAGCATTAGCCAACGGAGTAGCAGTATGGCCGCGCGCGACACGATCCCTTTTTCAATAACTATAACCCCGGCTGGCGAAGGATACGCGGTACTGGCGCGTGGCAGCATGGGCGAGGCGACGGCCGAACTGGTGCTGCCCGGCGCGATCGAGGCGCTCGGTGCGCGGCTGCTGCGCCCGGGTGTGTTTGATGCAGCGGCCGATGCGGCGGCGATCGGGCGCGTGCTGGGGCGCGCGTTGTTGAGCCAGCCGGTGCGCGAGCTGCTGCTGGCGTGCGCCAGAGCGGCGGCGCAGGAGCGCGCGCGCTTGCAGGTACGCCTGCAGATCGCCGCACCTGAGCTGGCTGCGTTGCCCTGGGAATGGATGACGCTCGGTGCGGACGATCGGTGGCAGCCCGCACTGCGCGACGAATACACGATCGTGCGTGGTGGTCGGCGCGTCGGGCTCGCCACACCGCTGCGTCTCGATGGCTCGCTGCGGGTGCTGGTGGTGGCCGGCCGTGGCCAGGAAGCGCAACTCGAAGCGCTGGAGGATGCGTGTGCGCCGCTTATTCGCGCCGGGAAGCTGGATCTGCGGCTGCTCGAACGCGCCTCGCTCGAATCGATCCGCCGCGAGCTCGCCGAAGATGCGCCGCATATCGTGCAGATCGCCGCCGCCGCCGCCGTCAGCGATGCCGATACACTCGAGGTTGCGATCGGGCGTGGTACGGACGCGTTTGACATCGCCGAGTTGCTCGATAGTTACCGCGAGACGCGCATGGTGCTGATCAGCGGCGCGAGCGGCGCGGGTGATGCGTTGGCGGCCGGGCCGGGGCTGTTGAGCGCGCTGTTGCTCAGCGCACAACGGCCGGCGGTGGTGGCGCTCGGTGGCCCGTTGCCCGCTGTGGCGAGTGCGGCGTTTGCCGCCGCCGTCTACGGGCAATTGGTGCGCGGCGCGGCGGTGGATGTCGCCGTCACCGCCGGGCGGCGGGCGCTGGCCACGCGGCAGGATGCGTGGGGCCTCGCGCAGGTGCGCGTCGCCCCCGATGGCGAGCAGATCTTTACGCTCGTGCCGGGCAAGCCATCGTTGGCGCGCGGGCGGATCGCACGGCCGACGATCGATCTGCGGCCGAGTGGCACCTGGCGCACGCCGCGCGTACTGTTGCCCGCCGCTGGCGTGGCGGTGCTGGCGCTGGCGATATTGCTCGGCGCGCGTGCGTTTGCCAGCCGTGGTGGGGCGGTCGGCGGTGCGGCGGGCGAGCTTGTGTTGCCGCTGGTCACACTCGCGCCGCTGGCTACCTCCATGCCGGTACCCACGATGTTGCCAGCGCCCGTGGGCTACGTGGTTCATACTGCGGCAACCAGCGATACCGCCGTGCTGGTGGCGGGGCAACTGGGGAGTGCGCCAGCCGCAATCGCCGCGCTCAATGGTATCGACCTGGAGACACCGATCCGCACAGGCCGCCAGATCATCGTGCCGGTGTATCAGGCGGGAGTGACCGGCAGCACACCGGCGGTCGTCGGTCGTGCAGGCGATGCGAACGTGGTGGCAATGACGTTTGATATCGAGATCGACGAGGCCACGCTGATCGAGATCCTGCGGATCCTGCGCGAACGTCAGGTCAAAGGCACCTTTTTTGTCACCGGCAACTGGGTCGAAGCGTACCCCGATGCGGCGCGCGCGATCGTCGCCGATGGCCACGAAGTTGCCAACCACTCGATGACGCATCCGTTCTTCTCGCGGATCGGGCGCGATAGTGCGGCACAGGAGCTTGATGCGACCGAGGCGATCGTGCAGCAGACGCTCGGTGTGACGACCCGGCCACACTTTCGCTTCCCCTATGGTGACTCGACCGCCGAGATGGTTGATCTCGCCGCGCAGCGTGGCTACCTGGCGTACCACTGGGATACCGACGAAGCCGGTGCTGCAGCCTGGCTCGCCGGGGTAGAGACCGACCCTGCGTTCGCCAACGGGGCGATCATCCTCATGCACGGCCGCCAGGAAACCGTCGCGCTACTATCCGGCTTTCTTGATACGTTGCTGACGCTGGGCATCAAACCGACGACGCTCACTGAGGCGCTGCGTTAGGCAGGCACGCTGGACACGGATTGCCACGGATAGGATCCCGCCTGTTTCCCCTATCTATATTATCCGCACAATCCGTGTCTCGGTAGCGCGTGCGGGTGCGGGGTGCTGGTCACAAATAGGATTCCACCCCAGGGATTGATAATGATTGCGCCGCTGTGATAGAGTATTTGCACACTGACTGGTCGAGCGCGCGTTGGGTGACGAGACTTTCTGCGCCGCAGGTACAGTGCACGCGGACGAATGAGAGCGAATCCATGTTGGGTGGCAATCATCAAGGTGGTACCGTGAACAGCTCATTTAAGCACCATATCGTAACATTGGGGCTGTGCCACCATGATTGTGATGGTGTGTAGTGCGTGAGATAGGATTTGCACCGACAGTGCCAAACGCACCACCGCCCAACCCACCGCGGCCCCGACTTCCACATCGGCCAAATATCAATACCAACGATGATCTTCCGTTTTGATGA
>JAYUYF010000555.1:0-8371 GCA_043752605.1 Roseiflexaceae bacterium | reverse complement strand
TGTCGCTGGCATTACATGTGCTAACATTGAGCGGCGTGCTGGCGGCGCGCGGTACCGCAAAGCAAGAAGGCGATCAACTGCTGGTGTTGCTCGATGAGGCGGCGACAAGTTCGTTTGCGTTGACGATCCCGGTGCGCGATACGATTCCGGTCGTGGCCGATGTGCCAGTACGGCTTGAACTCGATGTGCCGATCCGCTTAAGTATCCCGATCCAGCAGAACGTTGACCTGCCGATCAATACGCCACTGGGTAGCACGAGTATTAGTATTCCGCTCAACTTGACGGTGCCGATCAGCACGACGGTGCCAATTGTGATCGACCGCTCGATCGCGATCAACACCAGTGTGGTGGTCGACACCGACATACCAGTGGCGATCGATGTGGCAAAGACGCCGTTTGGTGGTTACCTGCAGCAGATACGCGAGCAACTCGCACGGTTGCTGCGCGCGTTATAGAAAGACCATCGTGAGTACAATACCGCTCGCCCCGGCCCCCGTGCTCGAAATGAAAGGTGCCGGGATCACGTTCGCGCCCAATGTCGGGCTGTTTGACATTACGCTGACGGTACCGCCCGGTCAGATCCTCGGCATGATTGGGCCAAGCGGTTGCGGCAAAACAACAACCGTCCGTATGCTCAACGGCCAGTACCGCACGCAGACGGGCACGGTACGGGTACTGGGCCGCGACCCGACGACGTTTCGTAGCCGCGACCGCGAGCGGATTGGCTACATGCCGCAGCAGTTTGTGCTATACCCGAATCTGACGGTCGCTGAGAATGCGCATTTTGTTGGTTCGCTGTATGGTGTGCCGCGCTGGAAGCGTGGGCCGCGCGTCAAAGAGTTGCTCGATTTTGTCGACCTGACCGATGCGCGCCACCGGCTGGCGAGCAAGCTCTCGGGCGGTATGCAACGCCGCTTATTGCTTGCATCGATGTTGCTGCACGACCCACAGGTGATCTTCGCCGACGAACCAACGGCCGGTATTGACCCGATTCTGCGCACACGCTTCTGGGAGCAGTTTCGGCATCTGCGCGACGAAGGCCGTACATTGCTGATTACGACCCAGATCATTAGTGAAGCAGCCTACTGCGATGTCGTCGCGCTTATGTCGCAGGGGCGCATTTTGCATATCGAAACACCCGATCGCCTGCGCCAGATCGCTCAGGGTGGCGATGCACTCCTGATCAGCGTCGATGTGGCCGATGTGCCGCGCGCGCTGGCACTCCTGCGGCAGCTGCCCAAAGTCTCGGATGCGCGACCCGCGCGTGGCGAACCGGGTACGATGATGGTGCGCGTCGCCGAAGCCGATCGTGCGTTGCCACTGGCGGTAACCGCCCTCCAGGAAGCGCAGCCACCGATCGCCGCAACCACCGTAGAAGAGTACAAAATCTCATTCGATGAAGCTTTCACGGTGCTGGTGCAACGTGCCGAACGCGAGGCGCAGCAATGAAGACAATCATTCGCACACTGGCATTCTTTTCCAAAGAATTGAACGAGATCCGCCGCCAACCACGCCTGATCCTCGGTCTGGTGCTGGGGCCGGTGTTGATCTTGCTGCTGTTTGGTGTGGGGTATGCACGCAGTACACCCGAATTAATCACCGGGATCGTCATTCCCGCCGATGCCGGGCTCGATAGCGAGACCCAGCAAGAGATCCTGGGCCTGATCGGGCTCAACTTTACTATTGTAACCACCGATACCGACCGCGCGCGGCTTGATGGTATGCTGCGCAGTGGCCAACTCGAAGTCGTGCAGGTCTTCCCTGCCGATATGCGTCAGCGTATCGAGGCTGGCCAGCAAACCGAGATTGCGGTTGAGACGAACGTCATCAATCCGCAGGAAGAGGGTTGGATCCAGTATCTCACCTACGCGCAGGTCAGCGAGATCAACCGTGTGTTGCTCACCGATGCTACGCGCGCCTTGCAGGGCGAAGCGGCGACGGCGGCCGACACGATGGACACACTGCGCGCGCGGGTCACGCGGCTGAACAATGCGCCCGGGCAAGACGAGATCGCACAGGCGGGCGACGATATCCGCGTCGTGCGCGAGAACGGCACGATCGACAGCGTGACATCACCGCTGCTCGACCGCGCCGACCCCGATGACCCCGATGGTAGCGGCGCGCGCGCAACCTCGCAGGAGCTCAAACAAGATCTCGAAGCACTCGAGCGAGCTACCGACAGCGGCGATGTTTCGGGTGAGCAGGAACGCATCGCGCGCATCGACCGCAACATCGAACGGCTCAGCAGCCGCGTGCGGCGATTGAGCAGCGTGGCGCCCGAGGCGATTGTCTCACCCATCCAGCAGCGCTACACCAACATTGCGCCGGGTGGCAAAGCCTACCCACTGGTGACGTTCTTTGCGCCGGGTGTGCTCGCGCTGCTCATCCAACATACTGCGGTGACGCTTGGCGCGCTGGCGCTGGTGCGCGAACGCATGCAGGGCGCGATGGAAATTTTCCAGGTTGCCCCGGTAAGCGGGCGACACTTGCTGGTGGGCAAGTATGCAAGTTATACGCTGTTTGTGCTGATCATCGGTGGGCTGCTGACGGCGGCGCTCACGCTGCTCGGCATCCCACGACCGGTCGATCCGTGGCAATTCGCCGGGCTGCTGGCAATGCTCACGATCGCGTCGCTCGGCGTTGGCTTCTTGATCTCGGCGGTCTCGAACAGCGACAGCCAGGCGATCCAGTATTCCATGCTGGTATTACTTCTGTCGATTATGTTCAGCGGGTTTTTCATCCCACTTGAATACTTCTTGCCATTTATCAGCGCGATCGGGATGGGGATCCCGATGACGCACGGGATCGATGGCATGCACAGCCTCTTGCTGCGGGGCACAAATGCCGATATTATCGTCTGGATTGGACTGGGGGCGATCGCACTGGTGACGTTTGTGATCGTCACGGTGATCGTCGCACGCCAGTTCCGTACGGCAGCACATTAACAGGTAACGGAGTACGGGAATGACCGAACTGTTCTTTGCCACACTGCTCGGGATCGTGATCGGCGTGCTGGTGGCGTTGATCGGCGCGGGGCTGCTGTGGGCGCGCGCAACCACCCGGCGCAAGGCGGCACCTACGGCGGTGGCACCTGTGGTGGCGGCGGCCAGCACCGCATCTGCCCCCGCAGCCCTGGTTCCCGATGCGCGGCGCGACCTCGAACGTGCGCGCGATGAAGCGCGCGCCGATGCGCAGCGGCTGGCCGACCAGGCCGAGGGCGACCGCGCGCACGCCGCGCAGGCGCTGCTCGAAGCGGACCGGCTGCGCGCCGAGATCGCCAGCGTGCGTGGCACCCTGGCCGCGATCAGTAGCGAGCGCGACAAATTGACGTTCGACGTGCTCGGCGCGCGCGGCGAGGCCAACCGGCTCGAAGAAGAACTTACTCGCCTGCGCAGCCAGGCCCGCCGCGCGCGCGACTCCGCAAGCTGAATCACAACGCCCGACCATTGCTGGCCGGGCGCTGCTGCTGGTGATTCAGGAGGGACTCGAACCCCCAACCCTCAGTTCCGAAGACTGATGCTCTATCCATTGAGCTACTGAACCGACACGCGCAGTGTAGCATAGATGCAGCACGGGTGCAATCGCTGGCACTGACAGCGCGGGGCATCTACGGACGCAGCGTGGCGGCCCGAACGCAGCGCGGGCGGCGGGTTGAAGCGCCAGGATGAGGGGTAATCATGTCCTTGTTTATTGTGCCAGTCCTTTTGAGTGTTGCCATTTGCTATCTCGTCTGGTCGGGTTTGCCGCCACGAGCGCCGATCGTCTGGTGGAAGCTGAGCGGCGCGCTCGTTGCCATCGTGCTGCTGTGCAACTGGCTTGCAAGCACCGCAAGCATCGGCGAGCTGGGATCACTCTTCGCCGCACTGTTTGGCGCTGGGGCATACCTCGCGATCGTTGGAACGCTCGTCTGGCGAGCGTGGGCGGCTCCGCGACCGCGCCAGCTTTTTGCCATTAACATTGTCTGCGTGCTGCCCCAGCGTTCTGGTTGAGCCTCGCCCAGGGCGTATCTGACTCATCAGAAGAACGCACAAAGCGCAACGGCGACGCACTTGTGGCAGCACTACAATCGTATTATGCTGCCGAGCGGCGCTACCCGGCGGCGCTCGACGAACTGGTGCCACCATACCTGCCCGCACTCCCCGAAGCGCTCACGACGCAGGGCACAGGCTGGCTCTATATGAGCGACACGCAGCAGTACACGCTTGGCTACTGGTACAACCCAGGCAAAATCGATTTCTTTCTCTGCCGCTACCAGTCGCACGAACCTGGATGGACGTGCAGGGTTGAGCTTCACAGTGCCGCAGGCTGGGCACCATTCGAACCAGTGCCGACGCCTGCGACGCCTGGATAACTTTGCAAATAGCCACTTGCGATGGTGTACATTTGTGCATATAATACCCGGGGCTAGTGTTCAACAGCAAGGTTCGCTTGTGCTATTCTTCGAATGGGATCCACGCAAGGCAGCGACCAATTGGCACAAGCACCAGATCGACTTTGCTGATGTTGCCACAGTCTTTGACGATCCGATGGCTATAACGGTCTCACAGGACCACGCGGATGAAGATCGATTTGCAACGCTCGGGCGTGACGCAGCTGCTCAGATTCTTGTCGTTATTTACACCCGGCGCAGCGCCGATACAATTCGCATCATCTCGGCACGTCGCGCGCAACGGGGTGAGCGCAAACAGTATGAGGAAATACGCAATGGATGACATGATACCTGACGAAATAGATTTTTCGGGTGGCACCCGCGGCGCGATCAACCCGCTGCCAGCTGGCAAAACGCGCATCACCATTCGTCTCGACGATGAGATTCTCGACTGGTTTCGCCAGCAAGTTCATGCGGCTGGTGGTGGCAACTACCAGACTCTGATTAACACGGTGTTGCGCGAGTATGTTCATGAGCAACTCGAGCCGCTGGAAGCGACGCTCCGGCGCGTCATTCGCGAAGAACTGAAGAATGAATACCAGATCAAACGGGAGCGAGCACACCATGACCGACCCTGACTACGTGCGTCAGCGCTGGGCGCTGCCTGCGGCTATCTGGATCGCAATTGATATCAAGTTATGGTATCATTCTGGCGAATGAACAGCCGCCACAAAAAAACGCTCGTCGCGATTTTTGCGCAACCCGAACGTGCTGACCTTGCGTGGCGTGATATCGAGGCACTGTTTGTTGCGGCTGGTGGAGAGCTTTCTGAAGGAAACGGTTCGCGCGTGCGGGTGGCGCTCAACGGCGTTCGCGCCGTTTTTCATCGCCCACACCCGCACAAGGAAACGGATAAGGGAGCGATAAAGTCTGTACGGCGCTTTCTGCAAACAGCGGGGGTGGAGCCATGATGGAATACAAAGGGTATATTGGTCAGGTCGAATTCGATGATGCAGCCGACCTCTTTCACGGCGAAGTCATCAATCTCCGCGATGTTGTTACCTTTCAAGGGCAAACCGTATACGAGTTGCGGCAGGCATTTCGTGAGTCGATCGATGACTATCTTGCATTTTGTGCAGAACGGAATGAGGCTCCCGAGAAGCCGTTTTCTGGAACATTTGTCGTGCGGATACCACCAGATTTGCATCGTGATATTGCGCTGCGCGCACGCATTGGTAATCAGAGCCTGAACAACTGGGTGACGACAGTACTCGCGACGAGCGTTGCGCAGGACAGCAAAGCAGGCACACCATGACTGACCCTGACTACGTGCGTCAGCGCTGGGCGCTGCTGTTTGATCTGCCAGCCGCGCTCGCCAGCGACCCGGCGCGCGCCAACGACACGCTGAACGGGATCGTGGACCGCATCACGGCCCTGATCGAAGCTGACCCGGCGCTGCAGCGCTTCATGCGCCAGGCCGGTGTGGAACTTGGCTGGGAAGCGGGCAGCTGGGAGGACGCGTGAGCAGCGTATTCGCCGAGCGTCCGACGCTCCAGATCGTACATCGCGCCGGGATCCTCGATCTTGGCTGGGGCCACCCCGACCCGGTGCTGCTCGACACCGCCGGGTTGCAGGCGGCCGCCGAACAGACGCTGACGACCTACGGCCCGATCGCGCTGGGCTACGGCTACGAGCACGGCCCGGCACCGCTGCTGGCGCAGATCGCCGCGCGGATCGCCGCCGCCGAGGGCCGCGCACCACAGCCGGGCGAAATCATGGCCACCGCCGGCAATTCGCACGCACTCGATTTGCTCTGCACGATCTGCACGCGCCCCGGCGACACATTGCTGGTGGCCGAGCCAACGTACCACCTCGCGGTGCGGATCCTGCGCGACCATCCGCTCGATCTGGTGCCGGTGCCGGGCGATGCGGGCGGCGTCGATATCGCGGCACTCGAAACCACACTCGCCCGGCTCGCAGCGGCGGGGAAGCAGCCGCGCGCGCTGTATAGCATCCCAACGTTCGCCAACCCGACCGGCATCTCGCTGGCAGACGACCGGCGGCGCGCACTGGCCGATCTGGCCGTGGCGCACGATCTGCTAATCTTCGAGGACGACGTATACCGCGAATTGGCGTTCGACGCGCCCGCGCCCGCCTCGCTCTGGAGCATGGCACCCGGCCAGGTGGTGCGGATGGGGTCGTTTTCAAAATCACTCGCACCCGGCCTGCGGCTCGGGTATCTGACCGCACCCGCGCCGATCATCAGCGCGCTCACTGGCAGCGGCGTGCTCGACAGTGGCGGCGGGGTCAATCACTTCACCGCGCTGCTGGTGGCCACATACATGGCAAACGGTGGCTACGCTGCCGGTGTTGAACGGCTGCGTGCAGCATACCGCGAACGGCGCGATGCGCTGTGCGATGCGCTCGAAGCGCGGTTACCCGCCGGGTGTCAGGTGCGGCGGCCGGCTGGCGGCTTCTTTGTGTGGGTCGATCTGCCGCCCGGTACCGATCTGCGCACGCTTGGCGAACGCGCCGAAGCCCAGGGCGTGGCCTACCTGCCGGGCAGCAAATTCTTCCTCGCGGGCGGCGGCAACAGCGCGCTCCGGCTCTCATTCAGCCTGTATGCACCCGCACAACTCGTGGAGGCCGCGCACCGGCTTGGCAGGGCGTTGGGATAGCGGAGCCCCTCACCCCCGGCTCCTCTGCCACGCGGGGAGAGGGGAGCCAAAAAGTAGCTCACCGCACGGCGGCAGCCAACCAGCAAATTCCTGAGAAGCTGGACTAGCGATCGGCACCGATTTGCTCGAGCAAATCGGCGGCGTTTTCGTTGTCAGGGTCGAGCACCAGCGCCCGACGCAGCGGCTCGGCTGCGCGTGCGTAGTCTTCCTGCACCACATAGGCCCAGCCGAGCATCTCGTGCACTTCGCTCGCGTCGGGCTGCAGCACAACCCACAGCTTGACCAGCGCCATGACCTCCGCAGTATGATGCAACTCGATCGCCCCCCAGACCGCATTGGCGAAGCGCCACGCCTTCGTGTCATAGCGGCCCAGTTCCGCTAACGTTTGATACTGTGCAGACGCAGCATCGACGCCAGCGGCCACCAGAGTAGCTGCGACAGGCACGACGATTGGGGCCAGCGGCGTGGGCTGCGGCTCATCGCCCAGTAGTATGTCGATGATCGTGTCGGTGATATAGCCCATTGGCGTCGTGTTGGCGTTGGTGAGCACCACCACACCAGCATTGAGTTCGGGCAAGAGCACCAGGTTTGACTCGAAGCCCGGATCGCCGCCGCTGTGGTGTATCACACGCTGGTCGCGGTATTTGCCAAGAAACCAGCTGAACCCGACGTGCTCGCCCCAGCCTTCATCGCCGGTGGCGGCGCGCGGTTGCCACATGCGCGCGTGGGCTTCGGCTGGCAGCACGACGGTCGCGCCAAGTTGCCCGTGCGCAAGATTGGCGAGCATCCAGTTTGCCAGCTCGGCCACACTGGAGTGCAGGGTCGAACTTGGCGCATGCGCGCGGGTGTAGGGGTAGGCCCCCGGAATCACGCGCAATGGCGCGCCAACGTGCGGGCTAGTGGCGAGTTCGGGCGCGACCGCACTGCGCAGAAAGGTGCTGGTGGGCATCGCGAGCGGTGCCAGGATATGCTGCTGCACGTAGTCTTCGAAGCTCTGACCGGAGACTTTCGCAACGACGTCGCCGAGCACTTCGAACCCGGTGTTGCTATAGGAGCACTCACCTTCGGGAAGCTCGGCCGGCTTGATGTCGGCCAGGCTGCGCACAAAGCGTTCGAGCGCCTGGTCGTCCTCCTCAGGGTCAAACCAGCGATAATCGGCGGGGCTACCGAGGCCTGCGGTATGTGTGAGCAACTGCTGCACGCTGATTGCGTCCGACCGTGGGTCGTTCACACGAAAATAGGGTAGATACTGCACCACCGGCGCAGCAAGGTCGACCTTGCCCTGTTCCACCAGTTGCATGATCGCGGTGGCGACAAACGGTTT
>JAYUYF010000554.1:0-8374 GCA_043752605.1 Roseiflexaceae bacterium | reverse complement strand
GATACTTCGCCTCGGTCATCACGCACCAACTTCATAGCGTACAAAGCGCCGAATGATGATATTCTCGCGCAGCCTGGCGACGGCGGCCTTGATGCGGTCCTCGATCGTCTGCGAGGGTTCGCGCACAAAGTACTGAGCCAGCAGCACGACTTCTTCGTAATACTTCTCGGCCTTGACGCCACTGGCCGCGACCTCGGCTTCCGGCACGTCCTCTTTGCGCACATACTTCGGGTTCATCGCCGCGATCTGGAGCGCGATATCCTTCGCGAGCTGGATGAAATCATCCGTGCGCGCGACAAAATCGGTTTCGCAACTCAATTCGACCATCGTGGCCATGCGTGCGCCGGGGTGGACATAGATCTCGATGCGGCCCTCGAGTGCCTCGCGGCCCTGCACCTTATCGCTGACCTTCATCCCGCGCTCGCGCACGATCGTGATCGCCTGGTTCATATCGCCATCCGCCTGTGTCAGGATGTCTTTGCATTCCTTGATGCCCGCACCCGTACGCTCGCGCAATTCCTTGACCATCTGTGCCGTGATCTCGGCCATGACTCTCTCCTTTACTACTTCACATAAAAAAGGGAAGAAACGGGGCCGCCAGCGAGCGAACCCCGATCTTCCGCCACGTGCAGAACGCTACACCGTGCGCCTACGCCTCGGTTGCGGCGACATCCTCTGCTGCAACGACGGGCTCCTCTTCGGCACCGCCAAAATCCTTTGGTTCGAAGACCGTGGTCCGCGTGGGCGGATCGAATTGCCCACCGCGCGTCTGATCGGCCTGCGATGACTCGCGCCGGTTAATCCCTTCGAGCGCCGCGTCGGCCATCTTGCCGACAACGAGCCGAATGCTCCGAATCGCATCATCGTTGCATGGGATAATATAATCGATCGGATCAGGATCGCAGTTGGTGTCGACCATCGCGACAATCGGAATACCCACCTTGGTCGCCTCGGCAACGGCCAGCGCTTCCTTGTGCGGGTCAATGATAAACAGCGCGGCCGGCAATCGGTCCATTGACTTCATACCACCGAGCGTCTTGTTGAGCTTCTCGATCTCTTCATCGCGCTTCAGACCCTCGGCCTTGGTGAGCCGTGCGAAATCGCCGCGATCGCGCTGGGCTTCGAGATCGGCCATATAACGCAGCCGCTTGCGGATCGTACTGTAATTGGTGAGCGTACCACCCAGCCAACGCTGCGTGATATAGATCTGCCCGGCGCGCTCGGCCTCAGCAGCTACCGTCTCCTGCGACTGCTTCTTGGTGCCGACAAACATAATCTTGCCACCTGAGGCGGTCAGATCGGCCACGAAGCGATACGCACCCGTGAGCCCGCTGACGGTCTGCTGCAGATCAAGGATATGAATGCCGTTGCGCGCGGTGAAGATGAACGGCCGCATCCGTGGGTTCCAGCGCTTTGTCTGGTGCCCGAAGTGGCTGCCCGCCTCCAGAAGCGACTTGATCGAGACTAATCGTGGTGTTGCCTGTGCGGTCATGAGTTACCTGTGCTCCTTGTTTATCAACTGCTGTGATACCGCCGCAACCATCATTTCGTCCAGCAAAACCGCAATGCGGCAGGTGCCTGGCGATCAGGATGCGTGTGTAATCTGGTGCTCGCACACCATCTGTGAGTATAGCACAGGCGGGCGTGGCGGGCAAACGGGCGCGGGAAGGGAAACAGGGCACGGTCACGGGAAGGGGCCGGTACGGGCGGACGCGGGTGGATGGCGGGGGCGGACGCAGCATGCGGCGTCCCTACGTTGTGGTACGGGCACATTACATGATCTACAATACGCTATGGCATCCGCCCCCTTCGGTAGAAACGAGATATCCTATGACGATTACGCACGAGAAGGCCACCCAGGCCATGGCGCTCTTGCACGAATTCGACCTGGATTGCTGGCTGACGTTTGTGCGCGAGACGAGCGTGACACCCGATCCAGGTGTGGATATGGCGGTCGGCGTCGATGTCACCTGGCCATCGGCGTTCCTGTCATTTCGTGCGGGTACACGCGTGGCGATCATTGGCCGCTACGATGCCCCCGATGTGCGGCATAGCGCGATCTTCGATGAGGTGATCGCCTACGACGCCGGGATCAGCGCCGACCTGCGCGCGGTGCTCACGCGCCACGACCCGCAGACGATCGGGCTCAATTACAGCGTCGATGACAAAACCTCGGACGGTATTACCCACGGTATGTGGCTCATGCTCCACGAGTTGTTGCGCGATACGCCGTTTCCGGCGCGCTTTGTGAGCGCCGGGCCGCTGCTGAGTGCGCTGCGCGCACGTAAAACCACCAGCGAGGTCGATGCGATTCGCGCAGCGGTGGCGACGACCGAGGAAATCATCAACCTGATCGATGCCGAGCTTCGTGTTGGGCGCAGCGAAGCAGCGATCGGGTCGTTTGTCCATGCCGAGTTTGCGCGGCGCGGCGTCGGCACGGCATGGTCGTATGATGGCTGCCCGATCGTCAACACCGGGCCAGAATCGGAGCCCGGCCACGCCGCGCCGCGCGCCGACCTGTTGATCGCACCCGGCCACATTGTGCATATCGATCTGGGTGTGCAGCAAGATGGATTTTGCTCGGATATCCAGCGGCTGTGGTATGTGCGCCGCGCTGGTGAAGACGCCGCGCCGCCCGAGATCCAGCGTGCGTTCGATACCGTGCTGATGGCGATCGATGCGTGCGCAGCCGCGTTGCGACCGGGGGTGGCGGGCCACGCGATTGATACGATTGCGCGCGAGGTCGTTGTCGATCATGGCTACCCCGAATATCTGCACGCGGTGGGTCATGGTCTTGGGCGCGCCGCGCACGATGGCGGGCCGTTGCTTGGCCCGCGCTGGGAGCGCTACGGCAACACGCCCGATATGCTGGTGGAGGCCGGGCACGTGTACACGCTTGAGTTGGGGGTGATGACCAGCGCGGGCTATGTGGGGCTGGAAGAGGACGTACTCGTGACGGATGATGGCTGTGTGTTTCTCTCGACGCAGCAGCGCACACTGCGGTATTTGTGAGGGTTGGGGCGGGGGATGGGCGCTACGCGGCGCCCGTGCGGCGCGCGCCGCGTAGCGTAGAGACGCAACATGTTGCGTCGCGACAATCCCCGCCCGTTCTATAGCAATTCTCAGATAGCTTGCACTGTGCGAACAATTGCGCTCCCCGCTCCGCATGGGAGCGGGGGCCGGGGGGTGAGGTCGGCGGAGCGCAACCTTTGTGAGATTCGCTATAGGGAGACCACACGTGACCACTACCATTGATCTCACCACCGTACAACAAATCCTGCGCACTCACTTCGATCCGGGCAGCCAAGCAGTCGAGGCGGTGGGCGCAGGCGCGTGGTCGCGCGCGTACGGGTTCGACTGTGCCGGGCGGCGGCTGGTCGTGCGGATTGGCCAGTACGTCGATGATTTCGAGAACGACGAGCGCGCATTTCGCTATGCGGCCGACGACCTGCCGATCCCTGAGGTGCTGGCGATCGGGCGTGTGGACGAAGGCTACTTTGCGGTTTCTACGCGTGTCGATGGTGTGCCGCTCGAACAGGTCGACGCGGCGCACTGGCGCGCCACTGTGCCGTCACTCGCGGCGGCGCTCGAAGCGTTGCGGCTGGCCGATCTGGATGGGCAACCGGGGTGGGGTGGTTGGGGTGGCGACGGGGTGGCACCCTACCCAAGCTGGTCGGCGTTTTTGCTGGCGGTGAGCGATGACACGCCCGCCCGCCGCACGCACGGCTGGCGCACGTTGCTCGCGCAAGACGCCGAAGGCGCGGCGGCGTTCGTGTGGGGCTACGATCGCCTCCGACGCCTGGTGCGCGATGATGTGCCGCGTAGTCTGATCCACGCCGATCTGATCAACCGCAACGTGCTCGTGACCAATGGGCAGCTGACGGGTGTGTTCGACTGGGGCTGTGCCACGTATGGTGACCATCTCTACGACCTGGCATGGTTCATGTTCTGGTCACCGTGGCACCCACAGCTTGATCTCGGTCTGTTGCGCGCCGAACTCGAACGGCGCTGGAAGCTGGCGGGCTATGTGCCGGAGCATCTGGACGACCGGCTGCGGGTGTGTGCTTTGCACATTGGGCTCGATCACCTGGCGTACAATGCCTACACAGGCGATGCGCTAAACCTGGCGGCGACGGCCGCGCGGATGCGGGAACTTGTGCAGGTACGATAACGAAGGCAACCGCCACCGAAGCGTATGCCAGTGCGCTGGTGCGCAGTCAGTTGGCGCGCCACCCCTCTCCGCTGTGAAGAGGGATGACGGCAGCGAGCATTCTCACGGCGTTGGCGTTGGACCTTCTTTGCGCGCCGCTTCAATTGCGGCCGTGCGTTCACGCTGGGCTTGCGCGATCGCACTGTCGAGGTCGTTCGCGTTCGCCGAGATGAGCGCGGTGCGCCGATCCGCCAGCCGCTGTATGATCGTACCGCGACACGAGCCGTAGACCGTGCTATTGGCATTGACCTCGCTTTGCATGCGATTTGACTCGGCTGTGACGTTGTTTGCGACACAGTTCGACTGTTGGTAGGTTGCCGCGCTTGATCGGTTTGCGTCGGCAGTCGCCGTATTTTGCACACAGTTGAAGTAGGCGGTCCACTCGGCCCAGTTATAGTTTTCGCGGAAAATCCGGTCGAGCTCGGCAGCGTTGCTGGCACCGATATACGTGCCACCGCCGGCTGTGGCCGCCTGCTTGAGTTGTGCCGTACCCGCGGCATCGACATCAAAGCCGATGATATTGACGATCGCCTGCACGTTTGATTCGTGCAGCGCACGTGCGGCGGCCACCGGGTCACCATCGCAGGTCTCGATGCCATCGCTGATGAGATAGATGATATTGGTATTGGTTGCACCATCGTAGGCGGCGAAGTCTTGCTGCGCAGCCTGCAACGATGCCGCGATCGGCGTCCAGCCGGTCGCATCAAAGCCGACGATCGCGTCTTTGAACTGCTGCGCATCCAGCGGCTGGAACGGGTAAAACAGCTCGGTGCCTTTGCACGATTCGGCGCGGTCTGCCTCGTCATTCGAGCCGGTGTGACCATAGACGCGCAATGATATGTTGGCGGTGGCAGGCAGAGTATCGACAAAACGCGTCATCGCTTGTTTGGCGATATCCATCTTGCGCTGGCCGCCAAGCGGTGATGCCATACTGCCAGATGAATCGAGCACGAGCTGAATATTGAGTTGCTCTTTAAATTTACCCGGCAACGACGCTGGCTTTGGGCACGCCGCGCCGGCAGCAGCAGCAACCTGGCACTCCGACAGGTCGGAGCCAAATTCGGCGAGCAGCGTCTGATACAGCGCCGCACAATCGTCGGTTTCGGTCGTACTTTCAGCAGGCACCGGGCACGGCACGGGCGACCGGTTTTTGGAGGTGGTGCTGCTGGTGGCCACGCTGGTTGTGGCGTCGCCTTCATTTGCGTTGCCAGTCGGGACGGGTGCGGCCGTGGCTGCGCCACCGGTCGCCACCGGCGCTGCTGTCGCGGCACCACCCGATACGGGTGCGGTCGTCGCGGCACCGCCGGTCGTCGTGCCGCCGCAGGCCACCAGGAAAACGCTGACGGCCAACGGCGCGAGCCAGGATCCAGAACGCATAGGAGTACTCCCCTCACTACCGCATTACCCGTGTGCAGTATCGTACTCCCAGCCTGCACAAACAGGGCCACCGTCGGGCCGAAGCGTCGCTTCGGCTCTACTCAGCGCGACAGGCGTGCGGCTTCGCGTTGGAGGATGCGGCGGGCGGCGGCGATGCTGGTAGCGTAGGTCGGATCCATGCCAAAATACGAGAGGTTGCGCGAGCCGAGGTTGTGGCCCTTGCTATAGGGAGTATCCGAAGCATAGTGCAGGAATCCAAGGTCAAACGGTGGCCGCAGCAGGCTGATCGTCTCGGCGGCCGGATGGCGTTGCGCGAAGGTCTGCTCGTAGACCGCATTGAGGTACGGGCCACCCTCCATCTCGATATCCGTGAAGAACTCGGTATAGAGCGATTCGAGCAGCGCGGCGTTCTGCAAAAACGTGCCGCGCGAGGTGATCGCCTTCTGGTTGTCGAGCACACTGCCGTGCGCCAGATACGGCTCGACATCCGCAGCCGAGAATGCGGGGATGAAACTGTAGCTGTTGGCGCTATGTTCGTCGTAGATCACATTCGGGATCAGCACATCGCCGATTTTGCCATTGAGCGTGGCGGCCTTGCCGATCACATACACACCTTCGAGCGCACCAACGCTACGCGCGATAATCTTGAAGATATGATACGCTGCCAGCCCGAGCGGATAATCAATATTGACGATCAGCGCATCGCTGTCGCGCAGCCGCTCGATGCCCGCCACACGCAGCCGTGGATCGATTCGTTGCGGGTCGAGCCGGGCGAGCTCGATAACCTGGACATCGACATCGACAAACAGGCGGCTACCGACGCGCGCGATGCCGAGTTCGGCTTCTTCTGCCGCCCGGCGCGCAAAAAGATCCCGGCTGCGCGGGTCGGATTGATATTTCTTTTGGACATAATAAAAGAAATTCTCGAGCGAACTGGGCACCTGGGCGGCGGCGATCTTTTCGTACTCAGTCACGAGCCCGAGGTGCTGCTCGGCACGCAAGTAGCTCAGCAACTCATCCGTGTTGCGCAGCGCAAAGCCCGAGAAGAGATTGATCAGGCTATGGGTGTTACTCGAGACAAAGTAGACTGGCTGGCGATGAAAATCGATCTGCGGCAGCGCACGTTCGACATTCCACCACCAGCGAAGCGTGGCGCGCTCGTAATCCATGAGCGAGCCGCCGAGCATCCGGATGGCGAAGCGCTTGCGATAACGTGTGATCGTCTGCAGCCGTTCGGTGTGCTGTGCGCCCCACAGTGACACAAGACGTAGTGCATCGTGCTCGGCCATTCCCGCCGCCACGAGCGCCTGCCGGGTGGTATCGGCATTGTCGAGTGTGCCGCTGTGCGCCGCGAGGTGCTGGTGCAGCTTGTTCCATTCGATCTGAAACGCGGTCAGCATCGGCACCAGATCATCGACATCCGACGGGCTGGCGATCAGCACCGCGAGCGTCTCATCGCCATCAAAAAACATCTTGCGCCGCCGCCCGGGCGCGCTCACCGCAGTCCATTGCTGGACATCGCCGTAGCCGTGGCGTGCAAATACCTCGTGCGATTGGCCGAGCAGCACCAGCCGCACCCGGTCGATCTCGGTGGGCAGGCGCAGCGAGGTATAGGTCAGCGCCGCGAGGTCGGGTGCATCGGCGCGCAGATCGACGTGCAGACTGGGATCCATCGCTGAATACGGCTCGACGAGCGCCTGGATCTGAATCTCACCCGTGCTACGTAGTAACGAATGGTAGGTACGATGAAACAGATCGAGCTGGGCGCGGCCGCCGTGGTTGCGTAGCATCGAGACCCCCGTACACCTTTGCGTTGTGTTTCAGAGTATACTCTAGATTGCTGTATGTAAAGAGGAGAGACTCAAGCATGGATGGTATGTCGAATCTGCCGGTGGTGGCGCTCCATATCCCGGATGGTTTCCTGAGCGCACCGGTGGCGATCGCCTTCTGGGCGGCGACGATCGCGATGGTGGGGCTGGCGTTGCGGCGCACCAGTGGCGCACTCAACGAGCGCCAGATCCCGTTGATGGGTGTGATGGCAGCCTTTATTTTTGCCGCACAGATGCTCAATTTCCCGGTGCTTGGTGGTACCTCAGGCCACTTGCTCGGCGGCGCGCTGGCGGCGATGCTGCTCGGGCCGTGGGCGGGTATTCTGGTGATGGCGTGTGTGATCGGGTTGCAGGCGCTGTTGTTCCAGGACGGTGGGCTGCTGGCGATGGGTGCCAACATCTTTGACATGGGTGTGGTCACCGCCGTATTTGGTGGCTGGCTCGGCCGGGGCCTGCTCTTGCAGTTGCGCGCGCAGAAGTGGGGGCTGCTCGTGGCTGGTTTTGTGGCCGCGTGGGCCTCGGTGCTCGCCGCCGCCGCGCTGTGTGCGCTGCAGCTCACACTCTCGGGTATCAACCCGGTGGTGGTGTTCCCGGCGATGTTGTCGGTGCACGTCTTTATCGGGATCGGCGAAGGGCTGATCACGGTGGCGGCGCTGGGGTTCATCCTCAGCACACGGCCGGATCTGGTGCCCGATCTGGCGAGCGATGCGCCCGCGCGGCCGATCGGGCGCGGGGCGGTCGGTGGGATCGCGCTGGTGGGCCTGCTGATGGCGGCCGGTGCGGCGCTGCTCTCGCCGCTGGCATCGGGCGATCCTGATGGTCTCGAGCGTGTGGCCGAGAACCTCGGCTTCCTCGAACGCGCGCAGGATGCACCATTCAACGTATTGCCGGATTACACCGTCCCCGGGCTTGACGGGAGTATCTCGACGATCCTGGCCGGTGTCGTTGGTCTCTTGAT
>JAYUYF010000553.1:0-3411 GCA_043752605.1 Roseiflexaceae bacterium | reverse complement strand
TTGCTGGTACCCTCGGCGGCGCAACCGGTGAGGATCGGGCTATCGAAGCGCACAAAGCCCCGCGTGTTGAGCCACTCCTGCGCGGTGGCCATGATCTCGGCGCGGATGCGCAACAGCGCGTGCTGCTTCGAGGAACGCAACCACAGATGACGATGCTCCATCAGAAACTCGGTGCCGTGCTCCTTGGGCTGGAGCGGATACTCGGGCGCGATGTGTACCAGCACGATTGCGGTCACATCGATCTCGAAGCCGCCCGGCGCGCGTGCATCGGCGCGCACAGTGCCGTGGATGCGGCACGAACTTTCGAGCGTCAGCGACTGGGCGGCGGCAAACGTCTCCTCGCTCACATTCTTGCGAAACAGCACACACTGGATGGTACCACTGCCATCGCGCAGCCGGACAAAGATCAGTTTACCTTTCTCAGTTTTACCCGCCACCCAGCCCGCCAACGCCACCTCCTGGCCATCGTGCGCGGCGATATCGACGATCGAAATCAATGCTGCCATGGTCTGCTTCCTGTCTGTCTTGTGATTCTGCGCGCAGTATAGCATAGCGCTCTGCACATGGTACTTGCATGATACGAACATTCGTACTATACTAAATACGTACGAATGTTCTATCCACTGGCGCATTTCTCTGCGCAGGAGGAAGCTATGAAACTGTTGCTCAAAGATTGTGGTCTGGCCGGTTTCCGCGGCGCGGTGCGGCGTTGCGCCGATTGCGGGCGGCCGACGGTGCATTTCCATCGTGCCGGGTTTGCGGCGGTGTGTGGGGTCTGCGGGAGCGCGGCCCAGGCCACCGAGCGCGCCCCTGATGCACCCGAGATGGGCATCATCATTGATTTGACGATGCGGCTACGGCAGCCACGCAGCGCGGCGTAACGATCGCCTTGTTGCTGTTGCGGTCGGGGTGTTTACAGCCAATCTCATAAAGGTTGCGCTCCGCCGCCCTCACCCCCCCGCCCCCGCCCCCTCGCCCGAACGGGCGAGGGGGAGCGCAACCTCGCGAGCGCAACCTTTAATCACGGCCAATGAGAGTACCTCAATAACAAACGCAGGATTCTCTCCTGTATCCTGCGTTTAATACTCTGTCTACTGCGCTTTACGCACGATAACTCGCAATGAGATTACCGAGACACCGTGGTAGCGGCTGCGCGAATGTGTGCGATACTCGTGATGCGCGGGTGGTCGCCAGGGTTACGCGCCACGCGTCTCTGCAACAGATTGAGGGAGGTTTTGCATGCATCTCGAAACGGCGCGCTTACACATGCGTGATTTTACCGAGGATGATTTTGCTGCCGTGTATGCCTATGGCAGTGATCCCGAAGTCGTGCGCTACATGGTCTTTCCGCCCAGCACCCCGGAAAGTACCCGTGCGCATCTCGCCCATTGTATCCGCGCCGCGAACGAGCAACCGCGCGGGGTATACGATGTCGGGATTGTTCTCACGGCGACGGGTGAACTCATCGGTGGTATTACACTCGATGTGCATGACCCGGTTGCGGGTGAGGCGGCTTTTTCGTATCTGCTCAACCGTAGCGCGTGGGGGCACGGCTATGCCACCGAGGCGCTCCACGCGATGGTACGTTTTGGGTTCGCACATCTTGGCTTGTCGCGGATTGCCGATAGCTGCGCTGTCGAAAATACCGCGTCTGCACGCGTGATGGAGAAATGCGGGTTCCGCTGTGAGAGCGAACAGGACGGTGAGCGCGTGTATGCCATGACTGCGGATGCATGGCAGCAGCTCATGCAAACCGACGCGCCACACTCACCATAAGCCCACCAGTCGTGTATCGCGCGGCCATATCCGCAACGCGGATCATCGGGTCGGCGAGCAGCGCGCGCCGCATCGGAATAGCGGCAGTGAATGCCCGGCCTATCCTGGCTACCCGGTATATCTGTGTCTTCCCCCCACCCGGCTGCGTCGTATAATCCAGCGTAGCAACACAACAGCAGAGGTGCGTATGAACGCCTGGCAACTCGACGACGACCGGTGCTTTAACCCCGACCCGACGCGGCGCAGTATCGCGCGCGAGCTGTACAAACATGTGCGTGCGCTGCCGCTGATCTGCCCGCACGGCCACGTCGACCCGGCGCTGCTCGCCGACGCCGATGCGCGCTTTGGATCACCCGCCGAACTGCTGATCACACCAGATCATTATGTCACACGGATGCTGCACAGCCAGGGTGTTGGACTGGCTGATCTGGGCGTACCCACGCGCGACGGCAGCCCGTATGAGCGCGATCCGCGCGCGATCTGGCAGCGCTTCGCCGAGCGATTTGACCTGTTTCGCGGCACACCCACCGGGTTGTGGCTGGCGCACGAGCTGATCGACCTGTTTGGTGTGGAGGAACGACTCGGTGCAGCCAACGCTCAGCAGGTGTACGACCAGATCGCCGGGCGGCTCGCCGCGCCGGACTACACGCCGCGCGCGCTGTGGCAGCGCTTTGGGATCGCCACCCTCTGCACGACCGACGCGGCCACGGATGACCTGCTGCATCACCGTGCGCTGACAACCGAAGGCTGGGGCAATATGGTGCGGCCGACGTTTCGGCCAGATGCCCTGTGCGCGATCGATGATCCGCTGTGGAAGACCAATCTCGAACTCCTGGAAGCGCGCATCGGCAGCCACATCACCACGTTTGCCGGGTTTATCGAGGCGTTGGCGCGGCGGCGGGCGCTGTTTCGGCAGCGCGGCGCGGTGGCCACCGACCACGGCGTGGCAACGCCCTACACCACCCGGCTCACAGCCGGTGCCGCCGAGGCGATCTTCACGCGCGCGCTGCGCGGTGGCTCCAGCGCCGCTGATGCGGGGACATTTGGCGGCCATATGCTGATCGAGATGGCGGCCATGAGCGCCGAAGACGGCCTGGTGATGCAGATCCACGCCGGCAGCCTCCGCAATCATCACCCGGGCACGTTCCAGCGGTTTGGCACAAACGTGGGTGCCGATATCCCGCTCGCAACGGAATGGACACGCAACCTTGCGCCGCTGCTCCAGGAATACGGCACGCATCCCAATCTGCGGCTGATCCTCTTCACCCTCGATGAGAGCAGCTACAGCCGCGAACTGGCCCCGTTGGCCGGCTTCTATCCGGCCGTGCTCCTCGGGCCACCGTGGTGGTTTTTTGATAGTGTGAACGGCATGCGGCGCTATTTTACACGGGTGGTCGAGACGGCCGGGCTGGCGAACACTGCCGGTTTCAACGACGACACGCGCGCGTTTGCCGCGATCCCGGCGCGCCACGATCTGTGGCGGCGCGTGGCGTGCGACTGGCTGGCCGAGCTCTGCGCCGAGCACCTGCTTGAACTTGACGACGCGCACCTGCTGGCGTACGACTGCGCCATCGGGCTCGCGGTGCGCGCCTACCGGCTCGAAGACTCGCTCAGCGGCTCGGCGGCTGGCTCAGC
>JAYUYF010000552.1:0-3415 GCA_043752605.1 Roseiflexaceae bacterium | reverse complement strand
CATTTGCCGAGCGCGTCGACGGCGGTGCGAAACGCGGGCGAATTGCCATACAGCGCGTCGGTCGCGACCCAGCGCCCTGGCACGCTCCCGCGGGCGACCAGCGCTTCGCGGAGCTGCGCGGCAATTTGGGGTTTGGTGCGAAAGGTCAGATCCTAGGGGATGCCGACCTCCGCACGCAAGGCCGCATGGGTATCGGCAAACCAGCCCTGTGGCACGAACAGATGCCTATTGAGCAGGGTGTAGCCGCGCGCCGACGCGTAGTCGATGAACACGCCAACCTGACAGGTGCAGACCTTACCGAGCGCACCACAGTATTGGGGGGCGACGCCAGCCGAATGGCGACCCTGTTTTGGCAACGCGGATTCATCGATGAGAAAGACGCCATCGTCCGTATCCGCCAGTGCATGGGCCACACGCTGTTCGTGGATGGCCGTCACCGCAGGGGCCGACCACGGGCGCTCGCTGATGAACGATTGGAGTCGACGCACCGACACATCCAGCGCCAGCGCGATCGGTTCACACGATTTGCGCGGCAACGGCAGCAGCAGGCCACGGATGTACCGCCGTGCCCAGGCCAGCTGATCCGCACGCGCAAATGCGGGGGCGCAGGAATCGATATAGGCGTCCAGGGCCGGCAGGAGCGCCTCCACATCAGCAGGCGTGAGGGTGCATGGTGGCGGCGTGCTGGGTGGTGCTACAATAGGCATGTGCATGGGCTTCTTCCTCGCTCCAGGTGAGATCGGTGTGCGGACAGGATACCATGCACGCAATTATGGTCACGTCGACTGAGGGCTACCCCGACTCAGCGTTGTAATAGTAGTTAGGCGGGAGCCCAGGATGCACCAAGATTGGTCATGCGCGTCCGTTAGGTCAGCACTAAGCGAGTGCGGGTAACTGCATCAGACCGCTGATGCGGTCGTGAAGATCGGCGATCACGTTGACGCGCAATTTCTGGTCGCCACCGCTCAGGGTCATGCACGTATCCCACGCGCTTACACCGGCGTTATCGTTCGGAAACTGCTGCATCTCGGCGAGTAACCGTGCCGATTCTGCGTGCTGCGCTTCAATTAACACGAGCAACTGCGTGATGACCGCGCGTATCCCTGGAAGGGGATAGGATCCAGAGTGATGTGGGGAAGCAGCATACTAATATTACAATGCGAAGTCGCTTTTGGTCGCGTAGCGCTTTACCATAATGGAGAGTATAGTATCCTCTGACGGACACCTGCACGTGAACCGCAAAGGATGCCCCCATGCCCATTGTACGCGATACGTGCCCTGCGCCGGTACCGCTCGTGGATGCGGCGCGCCCTGGAGTTGGTGATGTACTACCAGCGACGGAATCAAGCGGCATACCGTGCCCATCGCAAGCGAACTGTCAAGAAATTGGCGGCTGTCGCCGAGCAGGAAGCGCAAAAACGGTTGCGCTACCCAGGTCGCCCGCCGAAGCGCGCCTCGGCGGCGGCGACGTGCTGACCAACTTCGCGTTGTCATACTAACCTTATGTCAGAGCACACTCATTGAGGTGTGCTTCCCGGCAGTATTGAGAGGATATTATGAATAAGGCTATTCGTATAGCAACATTACTTTCCATATTTATGCTCGCTGGAGCCTGTTGGCTGTGGATCAGGAGTGGATCTTGCTTACCAGGTCAGTTTCATTGCGGTGCGTCTAGTAAACCACCGTATCCAACATGTCCATTACCACCGACAGCACAAGAAATACAGGTTGATATTTCCAGGAGTGGGGTTCGCTACATAACGTTTGTTACATCTGATACACCACAAGCCGTCTTTGATTTTTACCGTGCTACACTACCAATCCAGGGATGGGAACTTAACGCCAACGGCACAACCACGGAGTTATTACAATGGGCCTACCTGAACGGTCCAGGCGGTCCAGCATTTAGACTTGAAATATGGGCTGAATCAACGAATAATGGTACGACAAATATCAAAACACGCCAAATTATTTCTGGGCCTTTTTCACCAACTTGGCCAGATGATTAATGACGATGGTTTCGCATCTTGAAGGCCTGTTGGGAACGGGCGGGTAGTTTACAACGCTAACGACCTCCTTCACCGTCGCCAGCAAGACAACGTGGGGTATGGCAACGATTCGTGTAACATCGGGCCATTTCTCGCGAGGAAACGCGTCCTGATGCGGAAGATAGCCGATCCACGCTGCCGCATTCGCATGTTCGTATGCATCCTCACCGCTCTCGCTCCTCCATCGCCGCACGCACGTCGCGCTCGGTAGGCTTGCCGTAGCGCACCGTCGTCTCCAGCCGCGCGTGCCCCAGAATCTGGCGGATGACCCCGAGATCGACGCCGTCGCTACGCAGCCGGTACGCCAGTCCGTGCCGCAGCTCGTGCGGCGAGCAGGTGCGCAGCGACGCGATGACCTCGGCGAGCGCGCCCACGCGCGCCAGCGACGGTTCGCGCTGCTGCTGCGCTTCGACCCGCTGGATCGCCGCGTCGCGCAGCGCGATCAGCCGCCGTCGCATCGCCGACGTGCTCATCCCCGGCGTCCAGGCGCGCCCACTGGCGGGTGGCCGCCCCCACAGCAACGGCTCGCGATCGCTGGCGTGCCCCGGCGCGGGGAGTGTGCCACAGCGATCGGCGACGAATGCTGCGAGCGTGCTGCGGGCGCGCTGGGTCAGCGGCACGCGGCGCGGTGCGCCGCCCTTGCCTGCGCGCACCGTGATTGTCCCGCCGCGCAGGTCGAGATCGCGCAGTTCGGTCGCTGCTGCTTCGGCAGAGCGCAAGCCGCAATCGGCGAGCAGCGTGATCAGCGCCCGGTCGCGCAACCGCTGCTGGTCGTCGTCCTGCGCATCGACCGCGACGAGCAGCCAGCGCAATCCTTCGGGCGGCAGTCCGCGCGGGGCCTGCTCGATGATTGGCAACATCGCGATCCGTGATGCTGGCGAACGCGCGATCTGCCCACTCGCCACGCACCAGCTGCAAAATGCCGCGAGCGAGTGCAGCGCGCGGTTGATCGTCGTGTTCGCCGCACCGTCCGCCTGCCGTGTGTGCATCCAGGCGAGCACGTCGGCCTCAGTGAGCAGGTCGGGCGCAAACGCCAGCGACCGGCGCTGTTCCCACCAGCGGATGACGCCGGCGAGATCGGCGCGGGCAGCGCGCACGCTTGCCGGACTCGGCAGGCGGCCGCGTGCGTTTGGCGTGGTGGCCAGGTGGTCGAGGTAGCGGTCGCGCGGCATCGGCGGTCTCCCTGCGTGTTATCGTGATTTACATTGTCGCCGATCTGGGATGGTTTGTCAATGTGTTATCGTGCGTAAACCGGGGTTGGCGGGGCGTTGAACGCACGATACGGGGTCTTATCGTGCGTTACAATCTGCTAACAATTGGCGTGCAGCGAGCAGCAACCGTGTGGTCGCCTTCGGGGTGCGCTGAAT
>JAYUYF010000551.1:0-3432 GCA_043752605.1 Roseiflexaceae bacterium | reverse complement strand
CTCATGACCGATTGCTGCACATACTCGCCTTGCAGATCGCGCCATGCCATATCCAACTCAGCGATGAATGCCGCGGGGAAGTCGGGAATATCCTCCTGAAAAGACCTTCCACGACTGATGACGTGCACGGGGATGGCTGGCAGTGGCAGAGCGTGATCGAGGATCGCTTCCGCCGAGTGGATGTCCAAGCCTTCCGGGTGATCGCTCGGGGCACTGCTGGTAATCCTGGCAAGCAGATCCTGAACGATTGGATACTGCCGCGCATACCGGGTGAGCAACGTTACGAGGGCGGCACCATAGCGGGGATGGAGGGCGTCCAGCAAGATCAACCCACCCACGCGTTGCGGATAGCACTGCGCATAGCGAAAGGCGATCAGCCCACCCAGCGAATGGCCCATCAGGATCGGGAGTGGAGCGGACGGCAGCGCTGCCAGTACCTGGGCAAGGTCATCCACGAGCGATTGAAGGGTGCGCGGGTGCGGAGCGGGGCTACTTTGTCCAAGACCGGCGCGATCATACGTACCGACGCTCGTCAGCGACAGCAATGATAGAAGGAGCGGTGTCCAGGCCGTGCTGTCTTCACCAGCACCTGGCTCAAGCACGAGCAGTGGCTGGCCTGGCCCATACTGCGATATGGAAAGCTGGCGATTGCCAATGGACAGAACTGAAGTGCGTGCAGGTGATACGTTCATAGATCCTCACTGAGCGAGCGAAGCAACACTGGCAAGAAGAATAACATGCATCAACTACTTGATGACCCAGGTGGCTGGTAGCGAGCGCCGAACATGGATTCGATCCCTCACGTCCGTCTATGCCTGTCCTGGCGATCATCGGCGGAAACGACGGTGTGCGAGATTGGCGCAAACACGTACCTTTTGGTCTGCGCAAACGGTATCGTATATTCGTACGCCAGCACGCGTCCCACGCCATGTCAAGACCTGGAGTTGCCGATGCCAGTGCCTCAATACGCGCATTGCCAGTACGACGGGCAGGTGAGACAGTCGTTGGATCCGTCGGCAATCTGCTCCCCTCTCCTGCCTGGGGGAGTGGGGCCGGGGGGGGGGCCAACGGATCCTTCGGCTTGCGCTCCTCAGGATGACATAGAGCCAGCGCTGCGTCGCACTGACATTGCTCCTCCCCCAGTCGCACTGGCATTTCTACCCGATCTGCAACGCGAGCAGCGTCAGATCATCCTGCTGTGGCATGACGCCGCTGAATTCGCGCACGGCCATCAGAATAGCCTCGATCAGCGGTTCAGGTGCCAGGTGTGGCACTTGCGCCACGAGTGCTTCGAGCCGTTCGAAGCCAAACAGCGTGCCGGTCGGGCTATGCGCCTCGACGACACCATCGGTGTAGCACAGCACCAGATCACCCGGGTCGAGCCGCACGTGGAGTTGTTCGTAGAGCAAGCCTTCGAAGATCCCGATTGGCAGGCGCGGGCCGGGCGGTTCGAGGTATGAGAGCGTACCATCGGCGCGGCGCAGCAGGGGCGCGAGTTGGCCCGCGCTCGAGAAGGCGAGCGTCTGCGTGGGGATATTGAGCGTCGCGTAGCTGAGCGCCACAAACGTGCCCTTCGGGATATCCTGGGTCACCAGCGCGTTGGTCTCGCGCAGCACTGCGGCGGGCGAGATATGGTCGTGCGCCTCCGAGCGCATCACCGAACGCGCGACGGCCATGAGCATCGCGCCCTGGATGCCCTTGCCCGAGGCATCACCGATCATGAGCGCGAGCGTCTGGCCATCGTCGGTGGCGAGGTCAAAGCAATCGTAGAAATCGCCACCCGTCTCGCGGGCGGGGATACAGCGCGCCGCGAGCGCGACACCAGCGACTGACGGGATGTGGGCGGGGAACAGGTTGCTCTGGATACGTTGCGCGATCGCCAACTCCTGCTCGATGCGCGTGACCGATTCCTCGTACAGCAGTGCATTTTCGATCGCCACCGCCGCCTGGCTGGCAAATGCCAGCGCGGTCGTGGCATCGCGCGCACTGAAGCGCCCGGGCGTATGGCCATCGATATTGAGCACGCCGAGGACGTTGCCCTTCGCGATCAGCGGCACGCCCATCCAGGAGCGCACCGCCACCGGGCCAAACTCCGCGATCCAATCGGACGATTGTTGCACATCATCGATAATCACCGGCTGACGATTTTGCACCACCAGCCCGGCACCACTGCGGCGGTTGAGCGGCAGGGCTCTGCCGCTGAGCCATACCTCGGGGTAGTTGTACAGCGCTGCGATGCGCAGATCGCGGCGATCGACGAGCATGATCGTTGCACTATCAAAGTCGATCACGCGTTTCAGCTCGCGCAGGATCGCGTCCAGCACATCGCGGCGCTCAAACGAGGCGCTCAGTACGCGCGCGACCTCGGCGAGCGTATCGGCGGTGCGGCGCGCCGCTTGCTCGGCCACCACCAGCCGCGCGTTAGCTTCGAGCTGGCGTTCGCGTTCAGCAAACAGCGCCGCATTTTGCACATGCAGCGAGACCTGACGCGCCACGCTCTCGAGGAACACCCGATCGGCCGCCGAAAACGCTGCTGCGGTGTAGCTTTGCACCGCGATCACGCCGATCGCCAGCCCATCGCGCCCGATCAGCGGCACACCGAGCCACGATTCGGCCGGGCGCTGAGCACCGACGATATAGCGGCCCAGATCGGGGCGTTGTGCAATCTCGGTCAGCAGCCGATCAAAGTGCAGCGGCGCGCGATTGGCAATGATCCAGCCGGTGAGCGAATCGGGCGGTGGTGGCTGTGCCTGCCAGTACTCATACGCCTGACCTTGATCAATCGTAATGCCATCGAGCACCACACCGCGCTCGGGATCGATGATCACCATGGTAAAGGCATCGGCGGCCAGTGTGCCGTGCAATGCGGTGTGGACGCGCGTGAGCATGGTACGCAGATCGAGCGTGGTACCAGCCGCCTCGGCCACCGCGTTGAGCGCCGAAAGCGTGGTCACCTGGTGGTCACGTTCGGTGAGCAGGCGCGCATTGGCCACCGCGATCGCCATTTGATCGGCCAGCGCCTGGACAAAATTGACGTGATGCGCCCCAAAGATCCGCGGCGTCCGGCTGAACAGGCTGAACGTGCCGATCACCTGCGCACGGATACGCAGTGGGACACCGATCATCGCTTCGTAATCGCGCAGGTAATCGCGGTTGGTGGTTTGCCCAAGCCCGATCTCAACGATCGTCGGCCGGTTTTCGGCCACTACCAGCCGCATCGGGCTGGTAGCCAGCAGGGCGGCACGCGTACGATCGCTGTAGGTATCGCCAAAACCCTGCTGCGCCAGCAACAACAGGTGCGTGCCGCTTTCATCGAGCAGGCGTACCGTGCCGCTATCGAACCGCAGATGATTGATCGCCTGCTTGAGTGCCTGGCCGGTGAGCGCCGCAAGATCGGTCTGCAAGACCATCTCGCCCGCGATGCTACTGAGC
>JAYUYF010000550.1:0-8453 GCA_043752605.1 Roseiflexaceae bacterium | reverse complement strand
ACGGCTCGCCAGCCGTGTCTGTGTGCTTCGGCCCATGCATGGGAACGGGGAAATACGGGATCTCGGGATAGGGAACACGCAGGGCGCGCGCTCACCCGATCTGCACGGTCTCGATCTGGAAGCGCGCCCACGCCATCACACCCAGCAGCACCGTCGTGGTAAAAATCGCAATCGTCGCCGGCCGCGCCAGCTGGCTCAGGTGCCCTACCCGGCCATCATAGCCCATGATCAGCGCGATGATCAGGACGTTGACGGCAAACAGCGTGCCCACTAGCCCGCTCCACGCAATAATTGCGATCGGCCAGAACATGAGACCGACGTTGGCATACATCGCGCTGAAGACCACGATGTTGATCGCGATGATCGCCAGCAACTCGCCCCAGCCGCCGATCAGCCGCCGATCACTGTCGACTTCGGCGCGCAATGAGAGATTGCCGATCAACAGGAGCACCACCGCCAGCCCGATCCCCAGCCCGATGCCGGTCAACGTCCGGACTTCGTTGCGCGGTGTATACAGGTTTTGTGCCCCGATATCGAGCAACAACGAATTGAACCCGTCCACCACCATGATCGCCGCCATGACCAGCAGCGTGATCGTCACTCCCCATGGCGGCAGTTTGGTGGCGCGCCCGCGCCCGGCCACCAGCAACAGCAGCGTCGTCAGCATCGTGCTGCCGTAAATCCCGGTGTTGCGCGCACACATCGGCAGTTGCAACCCGCCAATCTCGACGTTGTGGATCTGCGCGCAGACGCCGTGTACCACCGAGTACAGCTTCCACTGCATCGGCGTCCCCGGCCACGCCAGCAATATCAGCAGCAATACACCCGCAAACCCGCCGAACGCATAACGCCACGGGTTCTCACGCTGCGTGCGCCGCGCGGTGACGCTGGCCTGCGCCTCGGCGATAATCTGCTCTTCACGGCTCGGGTTCGTCACGTCTGTCTCCCGTTGGGGCGCATCGTGATGCGCCCGACCGCCATTTCGTAGAGCCGAAGCAGCTTCGCCCCTACGCCTCGCGCTCAAACCGGCTGCCCGCGCGCGCGCCCGGTACGGCGACGACGCCGAGGATATCGCTGATCACGGTGTTGGCCGAGAGATTGCGGATGCGCGCCGCCGGATTGATGATCAGCCGATGCGCAAGCACCGCTGCAGCCAGCGCCTTGACATCATCCGGCAGCACGTAATCGCGTCCGTCCAGCGCGGCGCGCGCCTGCGCCGCGCGGCAGAGCGCCAGCGCTGCTCGTGTGCTGACACCGAGGTAGACATCCTCGTGGTTGCGCGTCGCTGTCGCGAGCGCGATGATGTATTCTTCCACCAGCGGATCGACATAAATCGCGCCGACGCGCTGCTGCATCTGCACAAGGCCGTCCGCGTCGAGCACCTGCTCAAGCGTCTCGAGCGGGTGATCGTTGCGCTGCCGCCGCAAGATCTCGATCTCTTCTGCGCGCGCCGGGTAGCCCAGGCTGATCCGCAACAGGAAGCGATCAAGTTGTGCCTCGGGCAACGGGAACGTCCCTTCGTATTCGATCGGGTTTTGCGTCGCAAGTACGATAAACGGCGCGGGCAACGGCCGCGTCTCGCCGTCAGTCGTGATCTGGCGCTCTTCCATCGCCTCAAGCAATGCGCTCTGGGTCTTGGGCGTCGCGCGGTTGATCTCGTCCGCCAGGACGATCTGCGCCATAATCGGGCCAGCGCGGAATTCAAAGTCGCGTGTCTGCTGATTAAAAATCGATACGCCGGTCACATCCGATGGCAGCAGGTCGGGGGTAAACTGGATGCGTTTGAAACTGCATCCGATCGAGCGCGCGACCGCCTTGGCGAGGACGGTCTTGCCCGTGCCGGGCACATCTTCAATCAGCACGTGGCCGCGGCACAGCAGCGCCATCATCACCAGACTGACCGCATCGTGTTTGCCCACGATCACCCGCTCGATATTCGCAATAACCCGCTCGCCAACCGCCTTGATATCCATGCGTGCTCCTGTGCTCTCCTGAACGCCGTCAGTATAGCACGCACGTTACCCGATTGCCGCCCCACCCGTGAACCGCCAGACGCGCTGCCGCTCGCCCGTCGTACGAAACCCAAACCATTCGTAGAGCCGCTGCGCGCGCTGGTTGTATGCCTGCGTATTGAGGGTCAGCGAATGCGCCTGCTGTGCGCGCGCCCGTTGTACCACATCGGCCAGCAGCCGCACGCCCGTGCCACGTCCCTGCTGGTCAGGCAGCACCGCAATTCGCACCAGATGCTGGAGTTGGCTATCAAAATGACTGGTGGTGAGCGTGTATCCCACCGGCGTATCACCGCGCATCGCGATCACCACGCTCGCCGTCTCGGCAAAGCTTTGGCGTACGGTCACATCATCTTTTTGCCACTCGGGAGCGAAGCAGCGCCGGTCGAAATCGACAATCAGCGCGGTGTCTGCCGCCGTGGCGGGGCGTAGTTGGATCGTCTGATCACCACTGGCGGGGATATCCAGGCGGCGCTTTTCATAGCCGACGATATCGGTCTCATGCGCGAAGCCCGCGTTGCTCAGGCTCGGCACCAGCCAGCCTGCCCCAACGCCGTCTGCGCTGTAGCGCAACTCGCAGGTGCCGGTTGTATCGCATACGCTGCCCACCAGTGCGGTCATAATTCCGCCGGCTTGCACACCATCGGCCAGCGCGAGCGCGCGCATCCACGCCGTGCCCGCGTGCGGCGGTGTCACCAACAGCAAACCGAGCAATGTGCCGCCATCGGCCAGCAGCGCGCCGTGACCGCCTGTGCATATGCGCGCGATCTCTTCCGCGCTGGCGCGCAGGGTACGCCGCCGTACACCGCTCAGCATCCGCGTCACCGGCCCAAGATCATCGATCGCAACCCGCCGTACCCGTTCCACCCATGCTCCTGGTTCTCAATCCCCTACTCCGTCCGCAACGCCCGGATCGGATCCAGCCGCGAGGCGCGCATCGCCGGGAACAGGCCAAACACCAGCCCCACAATCGCGGCCGTGATCGTCGCCGCCAGTACCGCGCCCGGCGTCACCACCGCATCAGCATCGGGCAAAAGAAACACCGACCGCAACACATACGTGCCGGCAAATGAGAGCAGATACCCGAGCACGACACCGATCAGCCCGCCGGTCACGCTCAGTACCAGCGCTTCGATCAGGAACTGCGCCATGATATCACGCCGCCGCGCACCCACCGCCTTGCGCAACCCGATCTCCTTCGTACGCTGCGTCACCGAGACCAGCATAATATTCATGATGCCGATTCCGCCCACGAGCAATGAGATCCCGCCGATTACGACCAGAAACAGGCTGAAGCCCGCGATCGCGATCTGGCTCTGCTGCGCGACCTGCTCGACGCTCAACGTAGTGAAATCACTGGCCTGATACGTCAGGCGGTGGCGCTCGCGCAGCAGCAATGTCACCTCGCGGATCGCCGCATCGACCTCCTGGCTGCTGCTCGCCTGCACCGTGATCCGGTCGACATCGATCCGCGCAGTCATCTGGTTGCGAAACAGCCGCGCGCGCCCGGTGCGGTACGGCACATAGATTTCGTCGCGCGGATTGCTAAAGCTGCCGGTCTGCGCCTGTGCCTGATTAAAGCTCGCCGAGGTGACACCGATCACCTCGAAGCCCACACCGTCGACTTCGATCCGCTGGCCCTCGGCGGCGGCGGCCGAACCAAATAATGTGGTTGCTACCCGGTCACCGATCACCGCCACCCGCTCGAGCCGTACGTCTTCGGCATCGCTGAATAGTCGGCCGTTGGCCAGCGTCACACTGCTGATCCGGAAATGGCTGGGCGAGATCGCTTTGACCGAATAAAAGTACTGGTCGCGCGTCGCGCTCACCAGCGCGGTGCCGTTGAATTCGTGTGCCACCTCGGTGACATAGGTTGTCGCGCCGGGGGCGATCAGCGCCGCCGCGTCTTCGGCGGTCAGTTGTGCGGCGCGCCCGGCATCACGATCCTCGCCCGAATCGACCACCGGTGTAATATAAATAACGCCATCGCCGAGCGCACGAAACTGGCCGCCCAGGTACGTCGAGAACCCGGTGCCAATCGCCTGCATACCGATCACCGAGCCGACACCAATAATGATGCCGACCATCGTCAGTAGTGCCCGAACTTTATGCGTGGTGAGCGCGGCCCACGCCACGCGAAACGACTCGCCGATGTGCATTGTGTCACTCCTCGCCCGCTCCTTGCGGCCCGCCGCGTTGCTATGATACGCGATTCGCGCGCGCCTGGTTGCACGATTTGACGATTACGCAGAGATATGAGAAAATAATGACATAAAGGTGTAATCCATAAGTGTTCGGGCGAGCAACCTTGCTGTTCTGGCTGTCATCCGTTGGAAGCGATCATCAGCAGCGGTGCACAACCTCTCGTCCATCCTGTGGACGAGAGGCTTTTGTTGCCTAAGTAGGGGTTATGGCGAGCGAGCGGACTCTCTATCCATTCACTGCCCTGGTCGGGCAGGAGCGCCTCAAGCGTGCGTTGATCCTGAATGCGATCAACCCGCGCATCGGTGGGGTGCTGATCCGTGGCGAGAAGGGCACTGCCAAGTCCACCGCTGTGCGCGGGCTGGCGAAGCTCCTGCCGCCTATCGATGTTGTGGCCGATTGCGCGTACAATAGTTCACCCACCAGCCGCGCGCTGATGGCGAATGATGTGCGGGCGCGCTTCGACGCGGGCGAGATGCTGCAGATCGTGCAGCGCCCGACGCCGCTCGTCGAATTGCCGGTCGCCGCCTCGGAAGACCGGGTCGTCGGCGCGCTCGATCTGGAGCACGCGCTGATTGAAGGTCAGCGGCGTTTCGAGCCAGGCTTGCTGGCACAGGCCAATCGCGGCTTATTGTATGTCGATGAGGCCAATCTGCTCGATGACCATCTCGTCGATCTGTTGCTCGATGCGGCGGCGATGGGTGTAAATACGGTCGAACGCGAGGGTATCAGCATTTCGCACCCGGCACGCTTTATTCTGGTGGGTACGATGAACCCCGAAGAGGGCGAGTTGCGGCCGCAGTTGCTCGACCGGTTTGGCCTGGTGGTCGAAATCGCGGGTATCACCGCTGTCGCCGGTCGCGTCGCCGTCATCGAGCGCCGTATGGCATTTGATGCCGATCCCGAGGCGTTTGTGGCCGCCTGGGGTGCCGCCGAGGCCGAGCTGGCGCAACAGATTGCTGGCGCGCGCGCACTGCTGCCCGAGGTCAAGATTGCGCGTCACGATATGGCCGCTGTCGCGGCGCTGGCCGTCGAGTTGGGCGTCGATGGCCACCGCGCCGACCTGGCAATCCTTGAGACCGCACGCACGCACGCCGCCTGGGCGGGCCGCAGCGCGCTGCTGACCGAAGACATCCGGATCGCGGCTGAGTTGGCATTGCCACACCGCATGCGGCGGCAACCGTTCACCGAGGTTAAGCTCGATGAGGCGCGCGTCGGCGCGGTGCTCGAACGCGCGATGGCCGAATATCAAGATCAGGAAGGCGAAGCGGGAGACGAAAAAAAAAAGAAGTGATGTCCGAGCCGGGTGAACCGGGTGCCGACGGCGAGGAGCAAGCGGGTGAGGGCGAGAGCATGCCCACTGCCCCCGCCAGCGATACTCGGCCCGAGGCGGGTGGTAACAGCGGCGATAATGGCGAGGCACGCAAAGTGCTCCAGGCAGCCCAACAGTTTCAGCCAAAACGCCTCGATGGTGAGCGCGATAAGCTGCAACGGCGAGCGGCCGGCAAGCGTACCAAAACCCGCACGACGCGCAAGCAGGGCCGCTATATCACCAGCCGCCCTGCCCGCCGCGTGACGGACCTGGCGCTCGATGCGACGTTGCGTGAGGCGGCGATCTTCCAGCGCGAACGGCGCGCCGCGCGCGACCAGATCGCACGTGAGCGCCAGCCGCACCGGGTGCTGCTGCGGCGCAGTGATCTGCGCCAGAAGGTGCGGGTACGGAAGACCCGCAATGCCGTCTGTTTTGTGGTCGATGCCAGCTGGAGTATGGCCGCCGATGAGCGGATGCGCGCTACAAAGGCGGCTGTGCTCTCGCTGCTGCGTGATGCGTACCAACGGCGCGACCGGGTCGGGCTGGTGAGCTTTCAGCGCGATTACGCGACGCTGCTGCTGCCACTGACCAATAGCGTCGAGATGGCACAGGCGCGTTTGCAGTCGATGCCAACTGGTGGTAAAACACCATTGTCACGTGGGATGCTGCTCGGCTTCGAAGTGCTTGACCGGGCGCGTCGGCAGGATGAAGAGGTGATGCCGCTCATGGTGGTACTCACCGATGGTCAGGCGAATGTCTCGATGACCGAGATGCCGCCACAGGCTGAGAGTTACACGCTCGCCGATTATATCGCGGCACAGGATGTGCGGGCCGTGGTTATCGATACTGAACATCCAATGTTCGAACGCGGTCTGGCTCGCCAGCTCGCCGAACATTTGCAGGGGAGCTATTATCGGCTCGATGACCTGCGCGATGGCGATCTTGTCGAGTTGGTACGCGCAGAATTGCGCAGCTAGCCGCAGGAACGAGGTTACAACGAGTGGCATTGTGTTGCTCGCGTATCATACCGTGTTGGAACGCGTAGAGAGGACCAGGAGGTCGTTGGTCATGACGGATCAGAAACGAAACGAGATGGAGCAGGAGATGCCGGGCGCGACCCAGGCGGCGGTCGCTGTGGCCGAGCCGGTCGAAGACCCAGCGGCCGACGCCCCGGCAGAGATGGTCGAGGAGACTGTCGCCGCGGCTCCGGTCCTCGTCGTCGCTGACGACGTGGCTGCGGCCTCTGAGGAGGCAAACGCCGAGCCAGAAGCTGTGGCGACGCCGCTTATGGAGCGCATCGAAGAGACGGCGCACACGATCAGTGAGGCGGCGGCTCCGGTTGTTGAGCGCATCGGCGAGGTACTTGCGGTAGTTGGTGGTGCGGTGGCGAGCGCGGCAGCGAATGTTGTCGAGCGTGCGACCGATGCCGTCGATGACCTGCGCACGCCCGATGCCGAGCCTGCTGCTCTGGCCGCAGACGAAACACCGCTGCTTGCCGATATCACGACGCCCGCCGCAGAAGCGGCACCGGCGGCGGCTGAGGATGCAAGCACTGCGGCTGCAGAGATTGACCCGGCGGATGCGCCAGTTGCCGCCGAGCCCGTGACCGCCGAGCCGGTGGTGATGACGGAGAGCGAGGCTCCGGCCACAGATCCCGCCGCTGACGCGGTCGAGACCGATGGCACGCCGTTACTCGCCGATCTTACGGCTCCGGCTGCCGCAGATGCCACCCCCGATGTTGTCGAAGCGACGACAGCGGCGGGTGCGGTCGCGGCGGTGGCTGCGGCATCGTTTGACCCCGAGGCCGCAGAAACGGGCGAGAAGCCACGCCGTCTCAAGGATCTTGAGGCCGGTATGGAGCTACCCGGTAAGGTGACCTCGATCGCGCAGTATGGTATCTTTGTTGATGTGGGCGTCGGCCGTGATGGCCTGGTGCATATCTCGGAGATGAGCGATACGCGCATCGATTCGCCGAATGATGTCGTCAAAATTGGCGATACCGTCACGGTTCGGATCAAAAGCATCGATCAGGATGGTCGCCGCATTAGCCTCACGATGCGCTCGAAAGAGCGTGCTGCCGAGCCGCGCGCGCGCCGGACGGGTGGCAAGAAGAACGAACTCAACCGTGAGGCGCTGGCGGCGATGAAAGTCGGCGATACCGTCGATGGTACGATCACTGGCATCGCACCGTTTGGTGTCTTCGTTGATGTTGGCGTCGGCAAGGATGGCCTGGTTCATGTCTCGGAGCTCGCCGAGGGGCGGGTCGAAAAGGCTGAAGACGTTGTGCAGGTCGGCCAGAGCTACACCTTCAAGATTCTCGAGGTCGATGCCGAAGGTGGCCGCATCAGCTTGAGTCTGCGGCGTGCACAGCGCGGCCAGCGTATGCAGCAGATTACACCCGGGATGATTCTCGATGGCACGGTCAGTGGCCTGGCGACGTTTGGTGCGTTTGTCGATGTGGGCGTCGGCCGCGATGGTCTTGTCCATATCTCTGAGCTGAGCAACGAGCGTATCGCCCGTGTTGAAGATGCCGTCAAGCAAGGCGATAAGGTCAAGGTTCGCGTGATCGAGATTGACTCGCAGAGCAAACGGATCAGCCTCAGCATGCGCCTCGAAGACACGCCGCGCACCGGTGCAGATACTGCGCCAACTGGTGGCTTCAGTAGCGGTGCGCCGATCCCCGAGCGTTCGATGCGCGAGTTTCGCGTGCCGACCGAGCGCCCACCGCGTAACGATCGTCAGCAGCGCGATGATCGTTCATCGCGTGCGCCACGTGCCCCTGAGACCTTTACCACGGGTGGCGACGAGGACGAGCCGTTTACCGGCGATGCTACAATCGAGGATTTGATGTCGAAGTACGGTAACGGTGGTGGTAAGAAAGACCGCAAACGCCGTGATGAGACCCCCGAGGAAGAGCCGACGGGTGAAGA
>JAYUYF010000549.1:0-8475 GCA_043752605.1 Roseiflexaceae bacterium | reverse complement strand
CCGAAAGATCGGCCAGCGTATAGATTGCCGGTAACACGTCATCGGCCACGTCCTCAAGAAACCGTACTGCGTCGGTGAGGCCCAGCGCCGCGATCTGGGCCACGAGCTGTGCGCGAACCGCAAGATGGTGCGCGCGCCCAACTTTGAGCAACACTACATCATGGTGCTGCCGCACGCGTGCGAGCGCATCGATCAGCATCGCGAGATTTTTGCGTGGATCTTCCGAGCCGACATACAGTATCGTGCGCTGGTCGGGTCGCAGGCCGAGGCGCGCGCGTGCTTCTGCGTCGTGCAGCGGACGAAATCGCTGGTGGTCGATGCCCAGTGGTACGACGCGGATACGCACCGGCGCGATGCCGAGATGCTGCACAAGCGCATCGCGGGTAGCGGCCGAATCGGCCACCAACCAGTGCGCGCGCTGCACCCCGGCCATCGCCAGTTGATCAAACCAGCGCTCGGTGCGCGTGCGGTAGCTGCCGAGCACATAGGGGATGATATCGTGTACAGTGACCACGGTTGGCCCGCGTGGTGGCCGGACGACGAGCAGCGACGCAAGATTCTGACTGCTAAAATGGTAGATCGCCGCGTGCGGATAGTGTGCCCGTATTGGATACGTCGCAAAGAACGCCTGCGCGTCGAGCCCCACACGCCGGAGCAGCCGGTAGGGTAACGGCGGCATTGGTGTGACGACGTCTGCCATCACACTCCCCGCCGCGCGGAGTGCGCGTTGTAGCTCGACGACATACCGCCCGACACCAGTAGCCGGGCCGCCAGCGCGCGCGATCAGCGCGACAGGGGCGTTCACCAGCGCCTCCGGGTGTTGGGCCGCAGCAGATCGACGAGCGCCGCCCCCCAGACCGCAAAGTCGATGATCGCTACCAGCGGCGCGGCGGCGCGCAGCCACGCTGGTACGGCGGGCGCACCCGCACGTTCGCTGGCGCGCAAATATCCGAGCCGCGCCAGACAGGTATGGAGCAGCAGAACCACCCATAGCGCGCGCGCGCGCGCACCTGCAAACGGCACCAGCGTCATCAGCGCGCCGATCGTCATCGTCAGCAGGGCCTGGCGCGCCTCATTGTGTGCGCCAAAGTGTGGCCCGTAGAGCACCACATTGCGCAGCCAGCGCGAACGGCGGGCACGATATGCGCCAAGCGCCGCCGGATAGCACGAGACGATGATACTCTGCGGGACATGGCGAATCGCCAGCCCCGCAGCGAGCAGCCGCTTGGCCAGCTGATAATCGGTGCCGGTTGTCGCCGTGAAGCCCAAACCGCCGATCCGCGCGATTGCCGCACGGGTGAGCGCCGCATTGCGCCCGAGGATGCCGGTGACATAGCGCCCCGCACGCGCCGCCGCAACCATATCGGCAGCCCAGGCGTAGCGTACGAGCGGCGCATCAATCTGCGTCGCAAATGGCCGCGAACCGCCAGTCGTAATCTGCTCGCCCTCGTTGATGATCGGTGCCAGCAGCCAGCGGAGCGCCGTCTCATCAAACCGACAGTCGGCGTCTGTCAGCACCAGAATCTCGCCGCGCGCAACCAGATACGCGCGCGCCAGTGCCGCCTGCTTGCCCTCGCCCGGCTGCTGGATCACTACGCGCACGCGATCACCCGCCCAGGACATGGCGCGGGCGTAGGTGGCATCGTGCCCGCCGGCGCACACGACGAGCTCGATCTGTGGGTAGCCGAGCGCACAAAATGATGCAATGTGCGCGTCGATACCAGCGGCTTCGTTCCACGCGGCGACAAGGACGCTGACGGTGGGGGTGGCGTGCAGGGCAGGTGGTGGTGTCGTTGGCACTATCGTCGCCGCGGGAGTGGCTGCGCGCAGCTGCCGCGCGCAGACAAGTGCCGCACCGACCAGCAGTATGCCACGTGCGTCGATCATTGAGGACTTCATCGTAGCCACCATTCGGGGGCTGCCGTGCTGGCCCACGCGTCCCCCTTGTGCCACACGTAGCGTAATTCTGCGCCAGCCCAGGCCGCAAGTTGCGTTGGTGTCTCTACGAGCCGCAATGTCTGGCCGCCTAGCGTACACATCTGCTCGACGCACGCGCTCTCTACTAGTGGCAACGGGCCGCTGATCTTGGCGCTCAGATAGCGGAACGCCTTGTCGCACCAACCCGCGACGTGGAGCAGATCACGGGCATCGGGCAGCGTACTGCGCGCTCCGCGTTGCGCGGTAAACCCCGCAGCCGTGCGGATCCCGCCGGTCGCATCCTGGCCCGCAAGCATATACGCGTGGACGGCGGCCAGATCGGCGTCGAGCCCGTATGGCCGTAGCAGATCGGCGGCGCGCAGCACATCCGCCTGTGCCGCTACCCAGCGCATCGTATGATTGGTGCGGCCCGTCTGATACACAACGACGGGTGGTAGCCCCTGCGCATCACAATTTTGCACGATAAAGCGGAATGCCGCGATTGCCGCCTCTGCGTAGCGCGCATCGCTGCTCCATTCGTACGCGCGCACCAGCGCCGGCACACAGCGCGCGATATAGATCGGAAAGTATTTGTGTACCACCCGTGATCCAATCTGGTTTTGCGCGATCGCGCCCGCGCACCGGCCACTGGTGACCTGCAAACGGACAACGTGTTCGAGTGAGCCCAGCGCATAATGCGCCCAAAGCGCATCACCCGTCGCCTCGGCAGCCAAAAAACACGCTTCGGCTGCCGTGCAGGCTTTATTTGGGACAAATGTCTGTTGGCCCGGGTCATCGGCGAAGCGGCGCTGCCCGGCATCCCAGAGCTTGCCGACCCAGCAGCGATCGAGGTTTGTGAGTGCCGCCGCCTGATACCTACCCGCGGCCTGCTGGTCGACCGGTCGCAGCGCGCGCGCGAGTTCAAGTAGCGCCGCCGCACAGGCCGCCTCGTGCGGCGTGCCCGCGCTGGCCGGATTACGTTCGAACGATGACGCGGCGAAGTGGCCATCGAGCTGCTGACCTGCCAGGAGATCATCGCCAGCCTGCAGTGCCTGTACGAGGTAGCGCGGCTCGCTGGTGGCGTGCCACAGGTTCAGGTAGCCCGCGATGATGCCCTCGTAGCGCCAGTCGAGACCAGCTCCGGTGTAGAGGAGCGATTGCTGCCACCAGTGTGCCACCGGCCCGCCGTACCCGTCTGCGCCGCGCATGGTGGTAAACCAGGCATCGAGCCCGGCCACCGCGTGCGCAATCTGGCTGGTATCGTGCGGCGTGCTCATCGCACCTCTGTGCGCCGAAGGACGATCAGTTCGACCGTTCCCAGCGCCAGTCGTCGCTCGCTACGGTACCACGCACGCGCCAAAAATTCGAGGCTATCCGCGCGTGCTGGCCAGCCAAGCCGTGCCGCCAGCCGTGCGCAGGTGAGCACGAGGACCGAGGTGACGGTATGAAACAGATGACGGGAGATGATGCGAAAACCAGCGTGACGTAACTGGCCAAGCGGAGCGCGTAAGCCGCCGGGGCGCAGCCCGAGCGCGTCTGCCGACCAGCCCGCGCGTTCGGGTAGCGCGCGCGCCAGTGGGGAGGATGCCAGGAGTACCAGCGGTGCATCAGGCGCGACATCATTGGCAAGGCCCGCGAGTGCGGTGCGCCAGGTCGCTGCCATTGGCTCGACATAGATCGCTGCGCCGTGCGCGCTACCGGGCTGCCAGCGCTGGGAGATATCGCCTGCAAGCTGCGGCTCATCGCAGACAATCTGCGCGTGACGGCCGCAAATCATCGCCGCGGCATCGAGTGCGGCACCATATTCATGTGGTGCCGCACTCGCCCCCGGGCGGATGCCGTGTGCGATCATGACCGCCTCCTACGCCGCGCATCGTGTGCCTCACCATACACGCGCTCCAAATCACCCACAACCCGCAGCCAATCATAGGTTGCTGCCCGTGCGCGCCCGCGCGCCCCCCAGCTGCGGCGGCCGGCTGCGCTGCTGCTGAGCAGCGCACCGATTGCGCCCGCCAGCACCCGTGGATCACCGGGCAGTACCAGTAACCCATCGCGCCCGTGGTCGACGACCGTGCGGACGCCCGGCAGATCGCTGGCGACCACCGGTGTGCCTGCCGCGAGCGATTCAAGTAAGACCAGGCCAAAGGCTTCACCCATTGTGGTCGATGGTAACACCGTGAGCGCCGCAGATTGATAGTAACCCGGCAGATCACCATCGCTGACGCGCCCGGCGAACGCGACCCTGCCGCGAAGCCCGAGTGCTGCGGCGTGTTGTTGATAGCCTGAGCGCAATTCACCGTCACCGACGATCAGGGCTGCGGCATATGGCAGCTGTGCAAGCGCCTCAAGAAAGACCGTCACCCCCTTGAATGCGTGTGGCCGATCGAGCCCGGCCACCAGCAGGACGATTGGTGCCCCGGCCGGGAGGTGATAGCGTGTATGCATATCGGCGTGCGACCTGTGGCTCGCAAAGCGCTGCGGATCGACACCGTTTGGCAATGCATGGGTCTGGGCTTCGCGGCCGCGCAGCAATGGCCGAATATGCGATGCAACAGCATAATCGTGCGACGTAAAGAGCACGCGCTCGGCTGCGCGGAGCACCGCCCGACCCAGCGTATGGCGGAGCAGCCACTCGGCCGCACCGAGCAGACCGCCCAGGATGACATCTTGATGGTACGTCACAACCAGCGCGGCACCGCGCTGCTGCGCGGCCAGCGCCGCGAGTTCGCCGCCGTAGAACGGATAGTGGAGATGCACAAGCTCACGCCCGGCGAGTGTTGCCGCCAGCCCTGGCAGGAGTGGCGCATTACCGACACGTGCAATTGGACGCACGCGTACTACCGTGACGCCGCCGTAGATCTCGCGGCCAGCAGCAGCGTGCGCGGCGGTGATCACCAGCGTGTCGTGACCACGCCGCACCAGTTCGCTCGCCTGCGCCAGGCAGACATTGCCCGTGCCGCCGCGGTAGGGTGGGAACGTCGCGGTGAGATGCGCGATTCGCATCATTGCCCTCCCCATACGGGTAAGCGTACGAGCCAGAAGAGTGGCGCAACCAACAACGTGGCGACGCGCGCGAGCCGTTGGTCTGCGACCTGCTCAAATGCCAGCCGCGAGGTCATCGCGCGCAGCACAATCCGGTCGGGTACACGGCGTGCATGCTGGATGCGCCTGCGCGATACACCGATCGCGGCACGAGCGCACCAGAGCTCGTGATAGACGCGCAGTTTGGTGAGTGGTGCGCCGCGGAGCAGCGCAAAGCCCCAGGTCAGCCCCTCGGTGAGCAGCAGTGCAGGAAGCATACGCACGAGTGTGCGCGCAGACAGATTCTGGAGCAACATCCGCAGGCGGTTACGTTCGATATACCGCAGCTTCTGTGATGACATCCGCATTGTGTAGCGGTGTAACACACGCGCGGCAGCAGTGTACCAGATCCGTAGCCCGCGCATCCGTACGCGCCACGAGAGATCGGTATCTTCAACATACAGAAAAAACGCCGCGTCAAAGCCGCCAAGCTCGTGAAATACCGTGCGTCGCATCGCAAATGCCGCGCCAGACACTGCGGCAACCTCCCCCGAGTCGTCAACTGCCTGTGCCTGTGCGCCAGCCCCGCGACAGTACGCAAGACCCGTAAAATGCACATCGTTGCCGCTGGTATTGATCCGTGCTGAATCGGTGCTCAGCAGAATGCGTGCGGTCGTCATCCCGATTGTCGGATCGGCGAGTGGTGCGAGCAGTGCATCGAGCGCACCCGGCAACACGAGTGCATCGGGATTAAGCACGACGAGCAGATCGCCGCGCGCCAGCGCTGCACCCGCATTATTGCCACCCGCATACCCATCATTGGCGCGCCGCAGCAGCCGTGCCATCGGCCAGACACGCGCCACGTACGCAGCACTGCCATCGGTCGAGGCGTTGTCGACCACGATCAGTTCGTCATCGGCACCGAGTTGCGCCGCGATGGCCGTGAGGCAGGCTGGCAGATACCGTATGCTGTTGTAGGAGACAACAATTATGCTCGCACGCATCGCTATGAATCCTGTGCTGGTGTGCCACTCCGGCGGCGTGGCACTGGCGGGACAACCGATCGGTCGTATGCGCGGGCGCGGCCAAGGAGCAACTTCTGCAGATCACTAAACATGCCACGAACCGAATGCAAAATGACCCCGGCGAATGCCACGACGACGCCCAGCGCGCCCACCAGTATCGTAATCAGCGCCTGACCGACGGCGAGTTGCTGGGTGCGGCTGTAGGTATCAACCACGAGCATCCCGATCGCCAGCGCTGCGAGCAGCAGCAGACCGCCCGCCACACCAAAAAAGAGCAGCGGTCGTACCTGGCCCATCAAGTAGAGTACACCATCGACGACCTGTAACCCGTGCTTGATCGGGTTACGCTTGGCTTTTTCGGCATAAATGACACCGACAGGTGCCTCAGCCAACCGTAAGCCGTGCTCGCGCGCCATAAACTGGATCTCTGACTCGATCGAAAAACCAGCCGCTCGAAAATGCAGTGTGTTGATCGCTTCGCTCGAAAATGCCCGATAGCCACATTGTGAATCGGTTACGGTTACTCCCGATGCAACATTGGTGATCGCCGTGAGTCCGTGTTGACCCATCTGGCGATACGCCGGGATCGCACTGACTATACTAAGAAAGCGCGAACCGATCACGATATCCGCTCGTTCCTCGATGATTGGTGCGATCATCACGGGGATATCGCTCGCACGGTGCTGGCCATCACCATCAAGCATGACGACGACGCGCGGCGCATATTCGCGCAGATAGGTAAACCCGGTGTTCACCGCCGCTGCTTTGCCACGATTGCTGGAATGGCGCACGACGATTGCCCCCGCATCGCTCGCGATCGCCACGGTATCGTCGGATGATCCGTCATCAATTACCACGACGAGATCAACATACCGTCGTGCGGCGAGCACAACACTGCCGATAAATCGTGCCTCGTTAAACGCAGGTACGAGCGCGACGATCTGCTCCTTCTCTGGTGCAACCTGCCAATCAAGGGCAGGCGTGCGCGTTGTGCGCGGTTCGCTTGTGGACATGTGCTGAGAAAACTTTCACTGGGGTATGCGACAGCAGGGGTGCATACCATCCGTTGCGCAACATTGCGGGGCAGTTATCGCACTGCATATCATCCAACGTCCAGCCTCTTGCTATTAGCCGAAAACAGGTATAGCGCGGAAGTACTATCTTTACTAACCCGCGCCGTAATGTCCTGCGAGGCTGCGTGGTACAATAGCCCCTCGCAGAAGAAAGGACTGAACCATGCGCGACGCGACACGGGTAGTGCGCGCCGGAATTCCGGACGCGATCCAGGGCGATCCCTTCCTCCCCGGCCCGACATTCGCCGGAACCTACCATCTTGCGGGCGATCCGGCATCATCGCCGCATACCTATGGCCGCCCGCACAACCCAACCTGGACGCGCTACGAGGCCGCGCTGGCCGATCTCGAGGGCGGCCCGACACGCGTCTTCGCCTCGGGGATGGCGGCGGTCACGGCGGTGATGGCCACGGTCTTGCGTCCGGGTGATGTGGTGGTGATGCCGAGCGATGGCTACTATGCGGCGCGCTCGCTGGCGGGTGACTATTTTGGCAGCCTGGGGGTAACCATGCGCGTAGCACCGACGGCTGGTGAGGCGCAGGCTGCGCTGCTCGCCGGGGCGCGGCTCCTGTGGATCGAAAGCCCGAGCAATCCGGGTCTCGATGTGGCCGATATCCAGGCGCTCAGCACGGCCGCGCACGATGCCGGGGCGCTGGTGGCGGTGGACAATACGACAGCCACCGTGCTCGGGCAGCGGCCGCTCGCGCTGGGTGCCGATTTCTCGGTCGCCAGTGATACGAAGGCGCTCACCGGTCACAGCGATCTGATCCTTGGCCACGTCGCAGTACGGGATGCGGCGTGGGACGAGGTCATCCACGGCTGGCGCTCGAAGGTCGGCAGTATGCCCGGCCCGATGGAGGTCTGGCTGGCGCATCGCTCGCTGGCCACACTCGTGCTGCGGCTCGAACGACAATGCGCCAATGCGCTGGCGCTCGCCACGCTGCTGGCCGAGCATCCGTCGGTCTTGACGGTACGCTACCCTGGCCTGGCGAGCGACCCGACGCACGCGGTTGCGGCGCGCCAGATGGCGTATTACGGCCCGGTCGTCAGCTTTACCCTGGCCGATCGCACGGCGGCTGAGCGCTTCCTCAGCGAATGCCCGATGATCACCGAAGCCACGAGCTTCGGGAGTGTCCATACCACCGCCGAGCGCCGCGCGCGCTGGGGTGGTGATGCGGTGCCGGAGGGCTTTATTCGCATGAGCGTGGGGATCGAGCATATCGATGATTTGCGCGCGGCACTCAGCGCGACGCTCGATAGATTGCGCATGTGAACACGCCGCACGGTGAATATGCTATGATCGTGGCGTAAACAATCCGTGAAGCGAGGTGTGGCGTGTACGATCAGGCGGCTGGGCTCAAACGACAGGTGACGGTTGCGATTGATCGTGCAGTTCCCAATCTGGTGGCACTCAGTGACTGGATGTACGCCCATCCCGA
>JAYUYF010000548.1:0-3472 GCA_043752605.1 Roseiflexaceae bacterium | reverse complement strand
CGAGCATTTTTTCGAAGGTACGGCGCAACTCGTGGCGCGCACCCTGTGCAGCAGGTGTATCGCCGCTGACCGTGACCAGCACATCGGTATCGCCGAGCAACTCGGCCGCCAGGTGTGCCACAGCCAGCGCATCCTCGCCCGGAGCATCCAGGATCGTCAGCGGGCCAATCGCTTCTTGCCAGAGATCGGCCTGACGCGTGACGCGCTCGCGGAGCGCCGCACCATCAGCAGCATCGAGCCGAAGTTCACCCGTGTGTGCGGTGGTGGTGAGTGCAAACCGTGCATCATCGTGCTGTGCGACTTCCGCCGCAACACGCAGTACCGCGCCGAGACGCAGCGCGCCCGCACGGGCCTGGCGGCCAAGCGCCAGCATCGCGGGCTCGGTGTGGAGCCGCAGGCGTTTGCGCTGAAGCGCGACAACAGCGGCCGCCAGTGCACGCTGCGCATCATCGATCGACGGATCGGCCAGCACAAAATCGCGCGCGTGGCGATCGGCGCGTGACGCGCCACTGGCCACCGCGCGCGCGTAGCTACGCGCCGCCACCTGCAACACCACCCGCGCAGCAGGTTGTTCGCCGGGGAGTTGATCATAGAGGGCGGTCGCGAGGGCGGGCAGCTGTGTGTGTACGGCTGGTTTAGCCGGCAGTGTGGTGGTCATCGATGATATCTCCGTTGAGTAGCTGCATGCCACGGGCGAGCTTGGTCACGGCGCTGGGCTGCAAGGTAAAGCGTGTGCGCAAGGCGGCGATCAGCGCCTCAAATTGCGCGAGAGCGGCACCGGGCAGCAGTTCGGCTTCGATCTCGTGAAACTGCTCGCTGCGGCCACCAGCATCGATACGCGCATCATCGAGCGCGATCTCGGCGACGAGTACACCCGCGTGACGTGCGATAATTCGACGCCGGTTGGTGGCGATCGTCAGGATCTCGGCCACAGCTGCGCCCGCCAGCAGCGCCAGCGCACGATCGCGCACCTCGCCTGCGGGCCAGCTCGTAATTGCATCATCCGGGCCAATATCGACTTCCCATTCGGCACGGCGGTGGACGCCATCGACGAAGGCCGTCGGCCCTTTGAGCGTGGCGACGCGGCGCGCGCCAATCTCGCGGATGCGTAAACCGTAGTGTTGCTGCCGCAGCACAAAATTGGCGCTGTCGAAGTAGCGATTGCGCTGCACTTCAAGCGGCGGCGACGAATCGAGATCGAATGCACCGATTGTGGTCAGCGATGGCAGCGTATGCCAGGCCTGCGCATCGGGCAGAAACTTGGCTTCAACTTCGGTGGGTAAATGACACATGAACTCAGTATAACACAACCTTAATCAATAATTCCATAACGAAATGCTCCTGCGCTATACTGTGGGTCAAAGCACCTGGCCGCAGCATGCTGCGGCCCTACGGGATCGCGGCTTGACGCGCACCCGGTGCCGATCCGCATCTGCCCCCCGGCTGCACCATGCTGCGGCCCTAAGCCGTGCGAACTCCGAGCTGAACAGCAACCACCACCGCCAGGCGTTTACGTGCTGGCTGCCGATGCTGCCGGAGCTACTGACCACCGCCATAATCTATGTGATCGTCGCCGAGCAGATCAACATGGGGCCGCGCTGGTTGTTGCCGGGGACGATCGTGTTGCTCGCAACCATACTTGGCATTGCCATCCGGCGCGGACACGTGTTTTTTAGCCGCCAGATTGCGATCGTGCTGCTGACACTAGAGCAAATCCCAGATTGGTTGCGCCCGGCTGACCTCACCCCCGGGCCCCCGCTCCAAATGGGAGCGGGGGAGCACAATTGTCGACGGGTTCAACCGTTCTGAGATTCGCTGTAGTTACCGCTGCACTACTCCTGGCGACGGGCGGTGTGATCGTGCAGGTCATCAGCGCCGACGCGCGCATCAGTCATGATCGTGATTGTCGCCGCACGCGCGATCAATTCATTGTGACGTACGGCAGAAGTTTAGCTGATCCGCAGGTGCGTCTGACCGAGACGCAGCGTCGTGCCACGGCTGACGGCTGTGAGTGCCCTGAGGCGAACGGAACCGTGCCAGATACCGTGGCTGCTGCCAGCGTCGCTGATCAAAATCTGGCCATCGGCAAAGACAAGTTGCGCGTGCAGGCGCGAGACGCTCGCATCGCCGATGATACTGATCTGGCAGGCGGTGCTGCGGCCGATCAGTACCGTGCGGCCGCGTAGTGCGTGGCGGCTGCGCGCGCCCGGCCCATCGATGATTTCGACCCAGCCCCAGCTGCCGGGCGCTGCTGCGCGGGCAGCCGGGCGCGTGCGGCGCTGGCGGCGCGCGACCAGCAACAGCGGTACGGCGAGCCCGGCCAGCGCGACGAGCAGCAACGTGGCAACACCGCGCGGATCGAGCACCGCACGCAGCGCCGTTGTACGCGGCACGGCTGGCAGAGACGCAGCGCCGGTGAGGGCGGCACAGGCATCGATCCGGCCGGCACCCAGCGCGCTGTCGGCGTTTTGCGCGCGAACATCTGCGGCGCTGCTGCGGATACTCCGTGCAACCTCGTCTGCGCTCCACTCGGGATGCACGCTAAACAGCAGCGCGGCCAGCGCCGTGACAAACGGCGTCGCCTGCGAAGTACCGGTCATCGTGTCGTATCCCTGGCGCATGCGTTCGGCGGGCGGCAACTGGCTGGTGAGATACACAGCGCGGGTTGGTAGTGTCGAGAGGATCGCGACGCCAGGGGCGCTGACCGCGACCCACGGGCCAGAGTTTGAGAAATCGGCCTTGCGGCCAGCGTTATCGAGCGCCGCCACTACCAGCGCATCGGGTTGCCGACCAGCGATCGCGTTGGGTAGCGGCACAAAATCGTTGCCCGCCGACACCACCACCAGGACATCAGCGGCGCGCGCGGCGCGGATCGCGGCCATCACGGCAGCCGATTCGGTCTCGGCGCTGATCATCAGTGTGGCACCCAGACTGAGGTTGATCACACGCGCGCCGCGCGCGACGGCGTAGCGGATACCAGCGGCGATCGCCGCATCGGGGCCAAAACCGCGCGCGTCCATCACGCGTACGGGCAGGATCTGCACACCGGGAGCCAGACCCGCACCGCCCTCGGCGTTGCCAAGCGTGGCCGCGATCACCCCGGCGATATGCGTACCATGGCCGTTTTCGTCCGTCGGGTCACCGTCATTCTCAACAAAATCGTAGCCATCGCTGCGTAATCGCCCCTGCAGATCGGGGTGGGTAAAATCGACGCCACTATCGACGACCGCAACCGTGACCGCAGTGCTCCCAGTCGTGATCGCCCAGGCGCACGGCGCACCGATCTGCGCCAACGCCCATTGATCGTGGTAGCGCGGATCATCGAGCGTCACCGCGCGCGCGGGGCTAGCCACGAGCAAAAAGAGACAACACAGGAGCAACATGCATCGGTGCATAGTGGTGGGTACCTCCGGTGGCTGCTCTGCGCGGTCACGCTGCCACGATACCGGTATTGTACGACAGCAGCGCCAGG
>JAYUYF010000547.1:0-3481 GCA_043752605.1 Roseiflexaceae bacterium | reverse complement strand
GCCAAATGCTTTGCCCCTACACCGCCCGCCCTACACCGCCCGCCCCTACGCCGCCCCGGCCTCCGCCGCCCACGGCCCGTGTTGCGCATAGCGCTCATCGAGCGTGTGGCGCACACAGCCAAATCGCGGGTTGGTCTTGGCGAGTAGCATCTGGCGCACAGATGGCGCGGGTGCGCGCTCGACATCAATCGTCTTTGTGCTATAACGCGACATAATCTCTTGGTACGCTTCACCAGCGGTGAGCGCACCAAGCGCCAGTGCGATCTCTGCGCTGCGCACCGGATCTTCGGTGGCGGCCAGTCGTGTGCGCAGGTCGGCGATCAGTGCCGGGCGCGCGTCAGGGCTGGTGGCGGCGGTAAACGCCAGCGCATCGATTGCGATCGCGCGTGCGGTCTCGGGCAGCTCCGGGTTGTCGAGCAACTCCTGGAGTGCCGCGATCGCTGGTGCACCAAAGCGCCCGAGGATCATGGCCACATCTGAGAGCCAGACATCGGCGGGGTCGCGCTCGTTGGTGGGCTCGAACGGGTATGCCGCCGCACGCACCAGCGGCGAGATTGCCTCGGCGGGACACAGCTCGCCCAGCAACCGGAGCGCGTGGATCGGGGCATAACACGCGGGTGCATCGTCGTAGAGCAGATCCATCTCGCACGCCAGCGTGATCAACGGTGTTACCACTGCCGCGCCGCCGCCGAGAACCTGGCGCGTGAGCACTGGAGACGGCTTCACGCCTGCCTCCAGCAGACGTCGCACATGTTTGCCTGCTTGCAAATCAGTCATCATTGCTCCTGTGATTCAAGCCACGCACGCACGGGTGCATAGCTGCGCCGATGCTGGGCGTGAACACCGTGTTGCCAGAGCGCCGCCTGGTGCAGCGCCGTGCCATAGCCTTTGTGTCGGCCAAACCCGTAGCGCGGATCGTGGCGGTCGTGCGCGGCCATGATCCGGTCGCGCGTGACTTTGGCAATGATCGAGGCCGCGGCGATCGAGAGACAGCGCGCATCGCCGCGGATCAACGCGCGTTGATGCCAACCGGGCAGGTGTACGGCATCGATCAAGAGCGCATCGGGCTGCGGCGTGAGGCCAAGCACTGCCGCCTGCATCGCGATCACCGTCGCGGCCAGGATCCCGTGGCTGTCGATCACACCGGCCGGGACAGAGACCACACTCCATGCAACACCAGCAGCCAGGATCCGTGTGTAGAGCCGCGCGCGTTGCGCGGGCGCGAGCGTCTTCGAATCATCAACCCCCGCCAGCGGTGTCGGATCCGCGAGCAGTGCCTCGGGCAAGATGACTGCCGCTGCCGTGACCGGCCCGGCCCAGCAGCCGCGGCCTGCCTCATCGACACCCGCGACCCAGCGTGCTCCCGCAGCGCGCAAATCGCGTTCTTCATCAAGCGTCGGTGCCAGCGGCGGCCCCCCGCTGCGTTGCGCGGATCACCAGCACGCTGGCATCGCCCGCCGCGACCCAGAATGCGTCACTCGCAAGCCCGGCGCGTGCCAGGGCTTGCGCAAATGGTACCGGCACGGTCGGCTGTATCGGCTGTGCTGGCGGCTGACCGATCAGGCGGTACGCGGTATCGCTCAGGCGTCGGTTGAGCGTCGTATCGCTGCGTGTGGCGGCGAGCGCAATATGTAGCGCACCGCCTGGCCGCAGCACACGTGTGACTTCGGCCAATGTGCGTGGATCGCTGATATAGTCGCTCGGAAACGATGCCAGTATGCAATCGAAGCTGTCGTCGGTAAACGAAAGCTCCCGCACGTCACCACGCAGGAGCATAGTTGATTGTGTGTACTTGCGCGCCCGCCGTAGCATCTGCGGCGAATAATCGAGCCCGATAGCATTGACGCCAGCGCTGCGGAGCCGCGTGTGGAGCCGCCCGGTACCGCAACCCAGTTCAAGGACATCACCGCGCGCGTACGGCACCAACACGGCGCTCCACGTGTGCCAACGACCAGCCGAGACGAATGCCGCGACCGCTTCGTAGCTCCAGGCAAACTCACGGTATAACCGTGTGAATGCCCAGCGCACCAGCGCCCCGTACACCGGCTTGTTACCGGCGCTCGCGGATGCGCGCTGCCTTGCCCGTCAGGCCGCGGAGGTAGAACAGACGCGAGCGGCGCACTTTACCCCGGCGCACAACAGTGATTGAGTCGAGCCGCGGTGCGTGCAGCAAGAATGTACGCTCGACACCAATGCCGTGCGAGGCGATGCGGCGCACGGTAAAGTTTGCATTGATGCTGCCATCGCGCTTGCGAATGCACACACCCTCAAACTCCTGCACGCGCTCGCGCGAACCCTCAACTACCTTGACGCCAACACGCAAGGTATCGCCCGAGCGGAATTCGGGGATATTCGCTTTGAGCTGGCGCGACTCAATTTCTTTGATCAACAACGACATGATCTTTAAACCTCTCACACAAAAGGCAGGATGGCACCGCACATTCGGCACCCACCCTGCCGTTCGCTTGCAAACTGTCTTTATAGTACCATAAGCGTGCAGTCACTGCAAACGTTATGCGGTGAGCGCTACCTCAGGCGCGCGCACCGCCAGCATCGTCGGCTGGGTACCCATGCGCTTGCCAAGCGCGTGGATCACATCAGCGACGATCGCCACAACTTCGTGGGCATCATCTTCGCTGATATTGAGCGGCGGTGCGAGCTGGATCACCGGGTCGAGCCGGTCATCCGCACGGCAGATCAGACCACGGCGGCGGAACTGATCCGAGAGCCAGCCCATCAGATCGGGTTCTTCGAGCGGCCGCTGGCTGATCCGGTCGTGGACGAGTTCGATCGCCATAAACAAGCCGCGCCCGCGGATATCGCCCACATTCGGATGATCACCGACGGCTGCGCGCAGCTCGCGCATCATATAATCACCCATCATCGCCGCACGAGCGGGCAACTGCTCGCGTTCGAGAATATCGATATTGGCGAGCGCAGCTGCGCAGCTGGCCGGGTGGCCACCAAACGTCAGGCCGTGCATAAACTTGTCACCCTCGGCACCGAGGAACACATCGGCAATATGCGGACTGGCCATGACGCCACCGAGCGGCGCATAGCCCGAGGTGATGCCCTTGGCGACCGTCATCAGGTCGGGCACGACGCCAAGCGAACTGCTGCCAAACCAGTCACCCACGCGGCCAAAACCGCAGATGACTTCATCGGCGATCATCACGATCCCATGGTGGGTGCAGATCTGGCGTACGCGCTCGAGATACCCCGGCGGTGGGACAATCGCGCCGCCGCTGTTTTGTACCGGCTCGACGATAATCGCGGCGATCGTATCCGCGCCCTCGAATTCGATGATCTGCTCGAACTCATCCGCGCAGCGCAGCGTACACGCGCTGGCGAGCGCGCAGTCGCGGCAGCGGTAGCGGTGCGGCATGGGGGCGTGACGTGCACCCGGTACGAGCGGCCCAAAGCCGTTGCGCAGACTGGTGCAGCCGTTGACCGAGAGTGCGCCCATGGTGGTACCGTGGTA
>JAYUYF010000546.1:0-3490 GCA_043752605.1 Roseiflexaceae bacterium | reverse complement strand
GCACATGACGACAGCAGTTATTCACTTGCGTGATATTGAACAGTATGCGACCGCTATTGCACAGATACTGCGACCGCGGCGCATCGTCTTGTTTGGTTCGCACGCGTACGGGAAACCGACGCGCGAATCGGATGTTGATCTCCTCGTCGAAATGGACGAAGTCGCAGATCCCGTTACTGCGGCACTCAGGGTACGACGGGCGGTTGCAGCGCCGTTTCCGGTAGACCTGCTCGTACGTTCGTCGCAGGATATTCAGCGACGGATTGAACTTGGCGATTATTTTGTGCAGGATATCGTTGCGCGCGGAAAAGAACTCTATGCGTCTGCTGACTGAAGAAAAGGCTCTTCAAAAAGCCGAAACAATTCGCACCAGAGTGCGTCAGCAACTAAAAATCCACGCGAAGTAAATTCTTTTTCCTAGCATTTCCGTGTCCTGGCGCTCCACAGCCCCACCGCTGCATGTGTGAGATCTGTGCCACGCAGTGCCCATTGAGACATGCAGTGCTCGAAGATACCGTGGTCACGCGTTCAAGGAGGCACACATGGCATCACAATCACGTCTCCCATTCTGGCACGCCCCACTCGCCCTGCTGTTGATCTTGCTGCTGTTCGGCAGCGGATCCAGCACCGCTGGCCTGGCCGCCCCCGCGTCGCAGGAGGATCGGCCAAACGCTGTTGGCGACCACCTGGTAACGCGCATCGCGCTGAGCGCCGACTCGCCCAACATCATCGCCAGTGGCCAGGATGTGAATCTCAGCTTCAGCTACAGCACCACTGAGGCTGGCGGCGTGCAAATCTTCGCGCGTCCCTTCAGCGACGGTGCATTATCTCCCGGCTACTCCGCGCATGGCTCGGGCGTGTACCCGCAGTCGGCTACGGGCAATGGCAGTGGTTTCTTCACCATCAACACGGGCGGTACCGTCGTGGTCGATCAGATCCGCATTCAGATCCTGAACGCGAATCAGAGCCAGATCCTCTTTGAAACCTTCATCCCGGTCTATTACCTGTTCAGCGGGTCGCCCCATCTGGTGAGCAACCTGGCGCTCGGCCCTGATACGCCAAACGTGCTCGCCTTCACCAGCAACATCACCGCCGGGTTCGCCTACCGCACGACACAGCCTGGCGGCGCGCGCATCTTCGTACGCCCCTTCGCCAATGGCAGCCTCGCGCCCGGCTACTCCGCCAACGGTTCGGGCGTGTACGCCACGGGCTCGGGCTCAGGCGACGGTTTCTTCACCATCAGCAGCACGCCCGTCGTGGTCGATCAGATCCGCGTCCAGATGCTGAGCGCGGATCAGAGCCTGCTGCTGTTCGAGGCTTTTCTGCCGGTACACTACCGCTTCCGCGCGGCGGCCAACAGCGTCTCGAATATCAACCTGAACCCCGACACGCCCAACGTCTTCGCCTACAACCAGGATGTCAACCTCACTTTCACCTACAACACAAGCCAGGCCGGTGGCGTGCGAATCTTCGCGCGGCCGTTCAGCGGTGCCAGTCTCACACCCGGCTATACGGCCCACGGCTCGCCGATCTACCAGGCAGGCTCCGGGCGCGCGACGGGCTCGTTCCGCCTGACGACCGGGCCCGCTACGGTGGATAAAATCCGCATCCAGATGCTGAACGCCGACCAGAGTCTGCTGCTGTTCGAGACGTTCATCCCGGTTTCGCTGCTGTGGGCCGGCGCAGGGCCACCGCCTGGACCCGACATGCAGGTGCAGGCGATCGAGGTGACGCAGGCGGTGCAGGATCTCAACAACAGCGTCGATCTGGTAGCGGGTAAGGCGACCTATGTGCGCGTCCACGTCGGCTCGCCGGTGAATAGCGCCGATGTGTTCGCCACCCTCAGAGGTCGGCGCGGGAGCATCACATTGAACCCGGTGCTGAGCCCCGGCAACCCCGGTGCCGATATCACCGTACGCACGAGCCCGAACCGCGAGCAGCTCAACGATAGTTTCTACTTTCTGTTGCCCTCGGGGTGGACTGCGGCGGGCGATCTGACGCTGACGGCGCGGCTCGACCCGAACAACGCCAAGAACGACCTGAACCAGAGCAACAACCTGCGCGCGGTCACGGTGAACTTCAAGACCACGCCCGCCCTGCGGCTGCGGCTGATGAATGTGCAGTACACAAAGGACGGCACCACGCACCTGGCCAGCACCAGCGACCTGAGCGCCCTTGAGTCGTGGCTGCGCCGCGCCTACCCAATCTCCAGCCTGCAGGTGACGCGGCAAACCCTCGTGTATCCTAACAGCGGGCTGCCGAACGTCAATACGCTGAACGGGCTGCTGGCGTTCAGCAAGCTGTTGCGGATCATTTTTGCGGGCGAAGACGGGCGCGTGGTCTACTACGGGATTGTGGACGACGGCGGTGGCTTCATGCGCGGCAAGGCGGCCGGCATCCCCGGCACGATTGCCTCGGGGCCCACCGGCGCGGGCGACTTCGGCTGGGACTTCGACGGCACCTACGGCGATTGGTACGGCGGCCACGAGATCGCCCACACGCGCGGCCGGTCGCACGCCGAGTTCTGCGGCGCGGGCGGTGGCACGAGCTACCCCTACCCCGGCGGCCGGATCAGCCCCACGCTCACCGGCGATACCGCGATGTTTGGCTTCGACATTACCACGCGCGCTATCTACGGGCCTACCTGGAAGGACATGATGACCTACTGCGCCAACCAGTGGGTTTCGGACTTCACCTACGAGGGCATCCGCAACTACACCGTGAGCCTGGGTTCTGCCGGTATATCCTCGCTGGCAGCCACGGCCGGGCAGGTGCTGCTGGTGTCGGGCAGCGCCGACCTGGAGCAGAACACCGCCACCCTCGGCCAGGTCGCGCTGATCCCGCAATCCGCCACGCTGACGCTGCCCGAGCCCGGCGACTGGCGGATCGTGCTCGTGGGCGCGGGCAACGCCGACCTGGCGACCTACCCCTTCGCGCCCGATGAGCTGAGCGATGGCGAGGAGACCCCCGGCGCACCTGCCATCATCGCCGAGGTGGTGCCCTGGAGTGTTGGCACCGTGCGGGTGGAGATCCGCCGCAACGGCCAGGTGCTGGCCACCCGGAGCGTCAGTGCCAACGCGCCGAGCGTCAGCATCTCCGCGCCCGCCAACGGCACCACGCTGCCCAACGGGCCCTTCCAACTCAGCTGGACCGGCAGCGACCCCGACGGCGATAGCCTGACCTACAGTGTGCTGTTCAGCAACGACGCGGGCGCGACCTGGGAGCCGATCGGCACGGCGCTGACCGGTACGAGCATAACTCTGAACGGAGCCGAACTGCCCGGCGGCACGGTGCGGCTGCGCGTTGTGGCCTCAGACGGGCTGTTGAGCGCCCAGGCCACGACAGGTAATCTGACCCTGCCGGGCCACCCGCCCACCGGCCAGATCGACCTGCCGACGGCAGCGCAGCGCTTCTTCCCCACCCAGCAGGTACTGCTCCAGGCCAGCGGCTATGATCTGGAAGACGGTACGCTGGGCGACGGGGCGTTCGG
>JAYUYF010000545.1:0-3493 GCA_043752605.1 Roseiflexaceae bacterium | reverse complement strand
GATCCGGGTGACGCGGATCGAATCGGGTTCGTGGAGCGTGCTCGACCCGCTGGTGCCGTTTGTTAGCGTCCGTGCGACCGTCCAGGTGACGGACGATCTCGGCGCGGTGACGACCGTTGGACCGTATGATGGCTCGGTGAATACGGTTATTCCGACCCTGCCGGTTCCGCCGCGCCGGGTCAGCGAAGTGCGCTGGATCTTTGCCTATGATCCCGATGGCGCGGGCGCACAACCATTTCAGCCTGGTCTGCCGCTCGGCTTTCAAATGGACGAGCAGCCCGAGATTGTCTATACTCCGCTGACCAATCCCCCGTTCCCGACGGCATATACGCCGGGCATCTATCAGAATTGTGCGCGTGCCAGCTTTACTGGTGGCACGGGATTCGATCAAGACTGTATCCCCTACGAGTTGGGCAACCCCGGCGTCACCGGGGTTACCATCGATGCGCTCAAGACATCGCCCTCTGGCGAGAATGAGTTCTTGCCATACCAGGAGTTCCCGCTGGTGCTGCGCCTGCGTCTCAGCGAGCGCGCAGGCGCGGGTGACCAGATCGTCAACCCGACAATGATCGACACACTGCCGCCCGAGCTTGAATTTGTGAGCTGGGATGCCGTCACGTTTGATAATGTGCCGGGTGGGCCACACCCCATGCCATTCTTCCGCCAGGTCGGCACTACGTTGCAGTGGTACTGGGCAGCCGCGCCGCTGGCAGGATCGGAAGAAGCTGCTCCCGTCGGATTGCCCGGCACGGTGCCCGCCAGCGGGTCGTCGGCCTTTACCATGACGGCCAATGGCACCGATCAGGACGTGACCGTGCGCTTTACGGTGCGTATCGCGCCAAATGTGGCTCCCAACCCGGTGCCCGCACCACCCTACAGCAATACGGGCTACCTCATTGGCCCATCCGATCCAATCTGCGAGAATGGTACACTCGGTACCGAGACCAGCTTTGGTATCGATGATGGCGATGGTGCGAACGAAAAAGTCTGTCGCACCGGCTTCGATTTCCGCGTGCGCCGTGCGCTGGCGCTCCAGGGCTTCAAGTGGATCCGCAACCCAAATTACACCCCTGCACCGCCACGCTTCCCCGAATTCGCCGTCCATACCGATGAACAAGTGCCGTATGACACGACTGATGCAAATAGCGGCGCAAACTGTGCCAACCCCAACAATCGCTTCGAGTATCCCGTCGGCTCGGGCAACTTCTGGGTGCGCTTTCCGTGTGTGGCGTTTGGCTTCCCCGAGAACCCGGTGCCCGTCGGCGGTGGCCCATTTGTCGCGATCGCACCAAACGATGACCAGTTCGAGTATCTGCTCGATGTACGCAATGCCGGGAACGTGACGGGTGAAGACTATTACCTGTATGACGTATTGCCACGCATTGGCGATACCGGTTCGGGTGGGCCGCTCAGCGGGTCGCCGCGTTTCTCGCAGTTCAGCACCTATCTTACCGGGCCGGTAATTATCGACGCGCTGACGGGTGTGACCGGGCCGACCCCGATCGTCGAGTATAGCGTCGCTACCGAGCCGTGCCGCCCAGAAGTCTTTGATGATCCGGCGCAGGGTGGCTGTACCGACGATTGGGCCTCCTGGGCCACCGTGGCTGCGACGCCACGCGCGATCACTGCCTACCGCATCCGGTTTGTGGCTGATGTGCCTGCCGTTCCGCCCAGCGGCGGCAACCCCGGCAGCCCGGCTGTCCCCGGCACCCGCATCGCGGTTGGTGGCCGCATGCTGTTTCGCGTGCCGATGGTCATCGCCACCACTGCCACGTACGGCGACGAGCAGATCGCCTGGAACTCGTTTGCACATACTGCTGTCAATTCGGAGAACACGACCGATGGCTTCCTGCCGCCCGCCGAGCCGCGCAAAGTCGGCATCCGCGTGCCCGAACGCCTCAGCATCGGCAACCGCGTCTGGCGCGACTCGGATAACAGTGGCACGATCAACGCGCCCGATGACCTCAACCCCGGCATCGCAGGGGTGACGGTCAATCTGTACGCGGATTTCAACGGCGATGGTGTGGCCGATGGTGCGCCAATCGCCAGCGAACTCACCGATACCAACGGCTATTATCTGTTCGATGATCTCTTCCCGAACGATACCACCGTCAATGCAAATGCGAATACCTATATCATCGGCATTCCGTCGAGCAACTTCGATCCCGACCCCGACGGTGCCGGGCCGCTCACGACTGGGCCGCTGTTCAACCTGCGCAGCAGTACCGGCCTGCCACCCACTCCAATCTACACGAGTCCACCCGAGACCAACGCCGACCGCGTGGATCATGGGCGCGATCCGGCGACGCCCGGGCTGGAAGTCTTCAGCTCGAGCATCCCGCTGATGCTCTACAACGAGCCGCTCGGTGAAGTGGCGAGCGGTAATTTCCGTGATGGTGCCTTCTTCCGCGGAACACGTGGCGAGACCGATGCCAACAGCGATCTGACCGTCGACTTTGGCTTCTTCGGTGGCAGCGATGTGCGCTTCAGCCTCGGTAATCGGGTCTTCAGGGATGATGGTAATGACGGCGCGGGCGGCTTCAATGCGGCGCTGCGCGACAATGGCATCCAGGATTCAACCGAACTCGGCGTCAATGGCGTGCGGATCGATTTGTACCGCGACGGCAACGCCAATGGCCGCCCCGACACCGATGAGTTCATCCGCTTCGATGTGACCGAGGCGGGTGCGGCGGGTGCCGGGCGGCCCGGTGCCGATCTGAATGGCTACTATCTGTTCGATGGCCTCGATGCAGGCACGTATTTTGTTGTGCTGCCGGGCCAGAATTTTGGGGCGACACCGTTTGACCCCGATGGCGCTGGCACACGCTATACCGCCGTCGTGCCGCCGCTCGGTGGCTGGCACAGCAGCAGCTTCAATGGCACCGAGATCGTCGGCGCAGCGGGGGCCGTCGGCACTCCCGCGACCGACCTCGACGACAATGGCGTCGCACCAGCCAGCCGCCGCCCGGATCTCGATGGTGTGGCCAGCGTGCCGGTCGTCTTCATCCGCACTGTGGCCGAAGTGACGGGCGAGACCGATCTGAGCCTCCAGTTCGACCCGGACGGCAACGCAGGTACGCCCAATCTTGGCGTCGATCCGGCCGAATACGATGGCCCGGGCTCGATTGGTCGCTACGGCGAGACCGATGCCGATAGCAATGTCGCGATTGACTTTGGTTTTACCCCGCCGATGAGCATCGGCAATCGCGTCTGGTTGGACGATACCAACGACCCTGCGCAGTGGGCGTTGGGCGGCTCGCGCAACAATGCCCTGATCGACGCGACAGATGATGGCAATCTGGTGACAGCGGGTGTCCAGAATCCGGGCATCGCCGGTGTCGACCTGCAGCTGTTCCTCGATGCCAACGGTGACGGCGATTTCAGCGACACTAACGTCGCTGGTTTCAACGAGACGCTGGTGTTCCGCACAACGACGAGTGGCGCAAATGGTTATTACCTGTTCGATGGCCTCGCACCCGGCAACTACATTGTC
>JAYUYF010000544.1:0-3499 GCA_043752605.1 Roseiflexaceae bacterium | reverse complement strand
CCTATCAAACTTTGAGGCTATTTGCGCCCGAATGGCCCACGGCGCTTTGGCGGTTGGGTTTGCATCTGCTGGCGTAGCCGCGCCAGATCATCATCAATCGAACTGGCCGCCGCAGCGGGTTGGCTGGTGCGCTGGATCTCACTCGTGCGGCTCTCGCGGCTAAAACTTGTAGCGCGTCGTATTTCGGTCGGCGCGCTCAGCACCACTTCGCTCTCGACAAATGGCTCAGCGGCTGCGTAGGGGAGTGGCTCGCGCACGGCTCCGAGTACATGCATCCAGTCCCACAGCTGCTGCTGGCGCGCCAGCGACGCAGTGGCGAGCCGCAACGGGCGGCCACGCGCATCGATCACGACGCCCAGCGCACTGCCACTGATCGCGGCTTCGTCGGTCTTCACTTCGGCACCCGCCGCCTCACCACCCAGCCGTACCCCCGCAGCAGGGAGCAGCCGCAGTGTGCCGCGCATCCCAGGAGCCAGCGGCAACACGCCAATCGCACCACTATTGACGGTGATCCGCTGTGTTTCACCGCCTATCACGCTCAACTCAGCGCTGATCGCCAGCTCGCCCACGCCGGGCAGCGCGAGCGGCACGATACAGGTTGCCAGCGGCGTATTTCGCATGAGGTCACGGTCAAAGAGTGTCAGTGCCGCATCAGCATCGGTGGCTGCCAGCGCGCCAATACTGTTTATCAGGCCGAGCTCGTCCAGATGCACGTCGATCGCGACCGCGCTCTCATTGCTACCGGGCTGCAAGGCATCGAGGATCGCCAGCAGTGCGAGACCGGGGTGCCCGGCGTGCTGCAAGACGCCACCACTGGCGATGATCATGTCGTAATCATCGGCGCTGGCAAGCCGCAACCGTGCGCTACTCACCGCCGCACGTGCCAGCGCCAGCCGCAGCAACAGATCCTCGCGTGAGCTTGGCATCACCTGCGGGCGCAGCGCGATGTTCAGCACGCGATGCACGAGCGTGCGATCATCGATCGGGTATGGCAGCCAGCGCGCCACCTCCCACGCACCCGCTTCCACCAGCGTCTCGCGCGCACCGTACCCGACGCCGATACCCGCTGCCACGACCGCGTCAGTTGCACCCGGGCGCGTATAGTGCAAAATGGTATGCGCCGCGCCAACATCGAGCAACAGCACGCGCCTGCCAAAGCGCTCAGCCACAAATCGACCAATGAGTTCGGCGGCCTCGGCTGCCGATGCTATCGCCTGACCGCCGAGAGATTGTAGCCGTTCGCTGCCAGGCAATTGCGTCAGCACACGTGTGTTATAAATCGTACGCACGGTATTGCGCGCCTCGGCCAGCTGCTCGTGATCCATCGCCGGGCGCAGGTTGGTCGCTTGCAAAAGTACGGTACGCTCGGTCAGCGCCTCGGCGACACGCGGCGCGGCGAGACTATTGCCGGCATACACCATTGGCGGTGGGATCTGGCTCTCGTTGCGCACATCATAGACCAGCGCCAGCATACGCGCCAGCCGCAGCGGGCCTTCCTGCGCGCCACCCTCGATCCCGCCCACAATCAACACACAATCCGGCCGCTCGCCCACCAGCCGCCGCGCCTGCCGTTCGATCCACGACATATCGCTCGCCGCATCCAGCGCATCGTCGAGCGTGATACGCTCGATCACACTGGTGTATGTGGCATCGAGGGCACGTTGTGCGCTGCGCGCCGACGTATCCGACCCAACTGCTGCGATTACCACCCGCATAATCGGCCCGGCACTGGTGACCAGCACCACCCGGCTGACGCCATCACCACCAGCGTTGCGTGGCACAATCAGCCGCCCGTCGGCCACAAGTTGCCGCCCGGTGCGCTCGCCGATCGACGCTGCTGCTCGCACAATCGCGATTAGCGGATCGTGATACGGCCCATCGATCGTTGTTTCGTGCGCCGCCTGCCCGATCACCCGCGTCTCACCCTCGACGGCATCGACGAATGTCACACGCGTGAGTAGTGATCCAATATCTACCAGCAATGCGCCGCGTGGCTCTGGCACCGTCGTCATGGGTTCTCCTCGCTACTGGCCCGCGAGGCGGCTGAGCCACCCGGTCAGAAAGTCAATGCGTTCGATCAGCGCACCGGTATAACTTTGCACCGACCCGGCAAAGAGTACACCAAAGGTGACCATCAGTAACCAGTGGCCGATGGTCATTACGCCACCCAGCACGCGGCCGCGTGGCGTCTCACGCGGTACGGTATAGTAAAAGGTCGCGAGCGTGATGATCGTCCCAAGTGCCAGCGTCAGTGCGCCGACAAGTTGCAGCGGATCACTCGTGATCGGTCGTGCCGTGTCGAGGATTTGCGGCGTCAGCGTCCCGATGATCGCGCCGCCCACCGCAAGCGCCGCACCGACGCCAAAGATCAGCGCCAGCGGCATATTCGCCAGCCACGAGAGCGACTGGTTGCCGAGTGCGCGCGGTAGTAACAACAGCCCGAGCACCAGCGCCGGAATGACGAGCAGCGAGCCATTGCTCGCGTCTAGCGCGGCAGGGCGCAGTGTCTGATGAAAAGCCACCACCACCGCGAGACCGAGCGATGCGCCAACAAACATATACTGGGCCACGCGAAACAGCGGATTATCGCCCGCGATCCGGGTCAGCGCCATGATCGTCAATAATGCAGCGATCGTATCGATCACAAATGCGTTCACGCTATCCTCCGCCGCGCAATCGTCACCAGCGCACCCGCCAGCAGCAGCCCGCCAAACGCCAGCAGCCCGATCCGCAACCGCACGATTCGCTCCTCGCCGCGCGGATCGACGCCCCGCTGTGCCGTATATGCCAGCGAATCGGCATACCCTGATACCGCAAAAACATCTGGTTGTGTCGTGAACGGGCGCGCCGCCGGAGCTACCTCAGCGGGTGTCACCAGTGCGAGCGGCACCTGCCCACCAAGCGACGGATAGACCTGTTCCATCCAGCCTTGCACATCGGGGAGTTCATCTGCGATGACGATCACCATCGCAAAATCGCGCACCGTCTGCAGGCGTGGCTCACCGCTGACCGGATCGGCGGCCACACCGCTGCGTGTCGCATCGTTGCCATTAAAGTCGCGCCGCAGTTCGTTTGCAAAATCGCGTGCCGCCGCCCGCAGCGCCAGTTCGCCACCCGGCCGGTAGCCAAGCATCAGATAATCCTCGCCACCACTGCGGTAGCCAGCCGCCTCGAGCTGATCACGCGCATCAAACTGAAGCATGGTGCCTTGCAGATCGGTGCTGAGGAACACCAGCTTCACCTGGCGCGCGACCAACTGGTCGAGCAAGGCCTGTTCGATCGCACGCAACTCACCCGCGCGCCGAATATCCCATTCATACCCGATCAGCACCGTGTCATCCGCACCGAGCGCATTGATCCGACTAATCATCGCTTGCGCACCTGCCGAGCTTGGCATCTGCCGCAATGGTGCCACAAGCTCAGGTGCATTGGCAACGATCAGCGGCGTGAGCAGCAGCGCCAGCAACAGCCCGATACGAAGCACGAGATCGGTACTAAT
>JAYUYF010000543.1:0-3511 GCA_043752605.1 Roseiflexaceae bacterium | reverse complement strand
AATCATGCTGATCTTCACGATCACCACCAATGGCACCTTTATCTCGCCGCGCAATTTGAGCAATCTCCTGAACCAGACCGGGTACATCGGGGTGCTGGCGGTTGGCATGACGCTGGTGATTGTCATCCGTCATATCGATCTGTCGGTCGGCTTCCTGGCAGGGTTTCTGGGTGCAGTCGCCGCGATCGCACTCAGCAGCTGGGGGTTACCCGTGTACCTGGTCATTCCGCTGGTGCTCGTGTTGGGTACGGTGGCCGGGCTTGTCACGGCGTTCCCGGTGGCACAACTCGGCATCCCGTCGTTCGTTGCATCGCTCGCGGGCTGGTTAATCTACCGTGGCTTCCTCCAGCAGGTCACCGAAGGCACCGGCACGATCATTATCACCGATACGACATTCAACGCGATCGGGAACGCCTTTATCCCCGATATCCCCGGGTTCGGGATCTTCCCCGAGGTGCATAAGCTGACCCTGCTGCTGGGGATCACCGCGATCGGGTTGTTTATCGCCAACGAAATCAATGACCGGCGCAAGAAGATTGCCTACAACTTTGATGTGTTGTCGATCGAGATTATGGTGCTGAAGCTGGTGTTTGTGTCGATCGTCATCGGTGGCATCACGTGGGTGCTGGCAAATTACAATGGTATCTCGTGGACGGTGGTCATCATGCTGGCAGTCGTTGCGGTCTATCACTTTATGACAACCCAGACCGTGCTTGGGCGGCAGATTTACGCGGTTGGTGGCAACCCCGATGCCGCCGAACTGAGCGGTATCAGCGTCAAACGCACAATTTATCTGGTGTTTGCATCGATGGGCGCGCTGTCGGCGCTCTCGGGCATTCTGTTCGCCTCACGGCTCACATCGGCTTCGACGACCGCCGGCACGTTGTTCGAACTTGATGCGATCGCCGCCGCGTATGTGGGTGGTGTCTCGGCGGCTGGCGGTGTTGGCCGCGTCACCGGGTCGATCATTGGTGCGCTGGTGATGACCTCGCTGATCAATGGCATGAACCTGATGGGTGTCGGGATCTCGTATCAGTATATCGTTCGCGGAGCTGTGCTGGCGGCGGCCGTGATCTTCGATGTCTACACCCGTCGCGTGCGCCGCTAGCGCGGTCAGCAGATTACTTGACGTACCGGTTGTTGCGCGCCCCGCTGCCGTTCTGGGAGCGGGGCCGGGGGTGAGCGAGATCGCCGGACGCAGAACGAGTACAATACCCAAGACGAGCGGCACCGCGCGGCTGGTCGCTATCCGGGCGGAGCACGCACACAATGGACGATGTAGTCGAGACTGCCCCTATCCATAAGCAGGCGGTAGCCGCGCAGCGCCTCCAGCGCTGGCTCTCGCGTGGCTGGCGATCGCTCCTGCGGCGGCAGGAGTTTGTAGTCTTTCTGCTGTTGTTGCTCTTTGGTGCCACGCTGAGTATCAGCACGAGTACGTTTTTCACCAGCAGCAATCTGATCAATCTCGCGCTCGGTTTCTCGTGGTACGCGGTCGCCGCTTTTGGCGCAACGATGGTCATCATCGTGCGCGGCATCGATCTCTCCGTCGGTTCGGTCATGGCGCTCGCCGGGATCACCAGTGCGCTTGCATTGCAGGCCGAATGGCCGCTGGCGCTGGCGCTGGCGGTGGGTGCAGGTTCTGGTCTATCGATCGGGTTGATCAACGGGCTGCTGGTCGGGTACACCGGCTTACCGCCGTTTATGGTCACGCTTGGCACACTCGGCATCACGCGCGGGCTGGTGCTCAGTCTTACGGGGGGGGCGCCCATCAGCGAGTTGCCGGCAAGTTTCCGCGCGCTCGGGCAGAATGACCTGATGCTTGGGACGGTTGCCATCCCGCTACCGATCGTGTGGATGCTGGCGCTGGCGACACTGGTAAGCCTGTTGCTGCACCAGACGGTGATCGGGCGCTATATTTACACCGTCGGGCAGAATGAACAGGCACTCAAAGTCGTCGGGATCTCACCCGTACGGCTGAAAGTATTTATCTACGCGCTGAGCGGCCTGCTGGCAGCGATAGCGGGGATGATCATGACCGCACGCCTGGGCGTCGCCGCACCGATGGCTGCCAGCGGCTACGAGCTCGATATCATCGCGGCGGCGGTCATCGGCGGGGCCAGCCTGTTTGGCGGCGAGGGTACGGTGATCGGTGTCATCCTGGGGGCTGCACTCATCCAGGTCATTCGCAACGGGGTCGTCTTGTTGGGACTCTCAAACCAGAACCAGTGGCAATTTGTGATCACCGGAGCGATGATCATCGTCGTGATGTTGCTCGACTCGTGGCGGCGGCGGCGCGCATGAGCGTGGATCGGCCAATAGACCATCGGCTGCGGCCTGTGACACGGCTGCTGCTCGCCGCGAGCGCGCTGCTGTTGCTTGGCGCGTGCCAGTCAGCTGCGTCGCCAGCACGCGATACCCTGACGATCGCGTGGGTCGCCAAGTCACTGGGCAACCCGGTGTTCGATCTGGGTCGGAGTGGCGCGCTGCGCAAGGCCGAAGAGCTAAGCGCGCAGGGGCCACGGGCGGTCGAGGTATTACTCGTCGGGCCGGTCGCCGCAGATGCAATCGAGCAGGCGCGCATGGTCGACGACCTGGTGGTGCGTGGCGTCGACGGGATCGCGATCTCGTGCAACGACCCGACGGCGTGTGTTGCGCCGATCAACCGCGCAGTGGCAGCAGGTATCCCGGTGATGACGTGGGATTCGGATGCGCCGCAGAGCCAGCGCTTCACGTTTTTAAGCATCGATAATTATCTCGCTGGTCAATCGGCGGCCGATCTGCTGGCACAGGCGATCGACGAGCGCGGCAAGGTTGCCTTGCTCACGGGTGTACCCGGAGCGCTCAACCTCGACCAGCGCGTGCAGGGGTTCAAGGATCGGCTTGCACGCTACCCGGGCATAGAAGTGGTCGCCACGGTGGCGAGCAACGAGGATATCAATCTCGGCGTCAAGGGTGTCGAGGAGACGATGCAGGCGCATCCCGATCTGCGTGGCTGGTTCTTTGTCGGGCTGTGGCCGCTGGTGGCAGACCGGGACGCGATGCCGCTCTGGGAAGAGGCTACGCGGATTGGGCAACTCAAGTCGGTCGCGTTCGACACGATCCCGATCGAACTGGATTTGCTGCGCGATGGCTATCTCACCGCGCTGATCGGCCAGAAATACTGGGGTTGGGGGTATGACTCAGTGCAGATCCTGTACGACCGAATCGTCAGCAACACACCGTTTCCCGTGTTCATCGACACCGGCACCGATATCGTGACGATCAACAATGTCGATGCGATGGCGCGCGCCTGGCAGCAAAACGATTTCAGCCAGCCACTGCCACCACCATGAACGAACCACTCTTACGCTGCATTCATTTGTCCAAGACGTTTGGCGCACTACCGGTGCTCCGACACGTCAGCTTTGAGGTTGCACCCGGCGAGGTCGTCGGTCTGGCGGGACGCAGTGGAGCGGGTAAATCGGTGCTTGCCGCACTACTGGCCGGGATCGAACGCCCCAACGAGGGCGAC
>JAYUYF010000542.1:0-3513 GCA_043752605.1 Roseiflexaceae bacterium | reverse complement strand
GCCTGGGGCTGATAACGTTTCTGATCTGGCAGGCCGACCCGGAAAAAATCTGGGCCGCATGGCGTAACGCCGATCTGCGACTGATCGCGCTGGCGGTGGTCTTGCAATTTGTGGGTGTGGCGATCAGCGCGGCCAAGTGGGGTGCGCTGCTGCGCGCGCGTGGCCATGCGCAACCCTACCCGTGGTTACTCGGTGCGTATCTCGTCGGCCAGTTTGCCAATAATTTCTTGCCCACCACCGTCGGCGGCGATGCGCTGCGCATCACCCAGCTCGGGCGGCGGATCGGTAGCATGAGTCAGGCCAGCGCCTCGGTGTTTATGGAGCGGCTGACGGGCTTTCTCGCGCTGGCGGCGATCGCCAATATCGCGCTGGTGCTGGCCTTCTTCGACAACAGCGGCACATCACTGGTTACCAGCGTCGAGCTGCGCGCCGTCACCGTGCTCTTCAGCGCGGCAGCGGTGGCGGCGATCCCCGGCGCGCTGCTCGCGCCACGCCTGCTCGCGCGATTTGGCGGCCGGCTCCCCGAACGGCTCCAGCGCCCGCTGGCCAAACTCAGCAGCGCGATCCACGATTACGTGCCGCAGGGCAAGGCGATGGTTGGGGTGATGATCTACTCGTTTGCGTTCCAGTTGCTGTGGGTCGTTATTCACGTCATCTGTGGTGCGGCGCTGCTGATCAACGCACCGCTGCTGATTTACGGGTTGCTCGGGCCGATTACTGATATCGTCGGGCTGGCACCATTGTTTGTCAACAATCTTGGCGCGCGCGAGCTGGTCTTCACTGTGTACTTTTCGCAGGTTGGTGTGGCAACCGCCACGGCGGTCGCGCTGGCGTTTTTGATCTTCACCGTGCGGCTGATCGTCAGTGCGCTCGGTGGGCTGGTAGCGCTGTTTGGTGGTGCCGATCTCCGGATGTTGCCGATTGGTCATCGCGAACCCGCACAGGCTGAACGATGAGCGTACGGGCGCACGAGCAGCCGCCGCTCGATCTCTCGGTGATTATGCCGGTCCACAACCAGCGTGCACACACGCTGGCGCGTGTCGATGCGATCGCCGCAGCGTTGCACGGTCGTCGTTTCGAGCTGATTGTGGTCGACGATGGCAGTATCGACGGCACATTTGCGGCGCTGGCGGCGCACGTGGCGGGCGCACCGTGGCTGGCGGTCGTGGCGCTACGGCGGTCATTTGGTGTGAGCGCGGCGCTGGCTGCCGGGTTTGATCGGGCGCGTGGCGCGGTGATCGTCACGATCGATGGTGCCGGGCAGACCGTGCCGGGCGATATCCCGCGCCTGCTTGCGGCGGTCGAAGCCGGGGCCGATGTCGTCAGCGGGCGGCGTGATATCCCGCGTGCATTGCCGACGAAGATTGGCAACTGGCTGATTTCGCGCGTCACTCGGGTCACGCTCCACGATTATGGTTGCCCGCTCAAAGCGTACCGCGCTGAAGTCATCGAGCGCATGCAACTCTACGGCGATCTGTACCGGCTTGCGCCCGCGATCGCGTATCGCCACGGCGCGCAGGTGACTGAGGTGCAGGTGCGCGAGCAGCAGGTGCCGACAATCGGGCCGGGTGTCGGTCTGCGACGCGTGCTCAGCATCCTGCTCGATCTGGTGACGGCGCGCTTTCTGCTGGGCTACCTTGGCCGGCCGATGCAGCTGTTCGGGCGATTCGGGCTGGTGGCTGCCGCGAGCGGGCTGCTAATCGGCTTGGTGCTGACGTTATTAAAATATGGTACGGGCATCGATATCGGCCAGCGCTCCTCGCTCTGGCTGGCGATGCTGCTGCTGTTTATCGGCGCGCAGTCGCTCGCGCTTGGCCTGCTTGCTGAGTTGCTCACGCGCATTTATTACGAAGCTGGTCGGAGACAAATTTATGCAGTACGCGATGAACTTAATGCCAACGTGCCCGATGTGGTACTGAGCGGTGACGCATAATGGCCTGCGCACAAGCGGAATTGGCGTCGTCCTCGCGCTGACGTTGACGGCAATTATTACCGTGCTGGTGTTGCTGATCGGTCTGGTGCTGCGTGACCGGCTGCGCGATCTGACGCTGCGCAGTGGTATCCAACGCGCTGAGCAAGAAGCCGAACTGATCGGCGGGCAATTTCGCAGCACCGAGACCCAGTTGCGCACGGCGGTGGCGCTGATGGCCGCGACCCCCGAGTTGACCAGCGCGGTGCAACGTGGTGATGCACCCGCCGCACGCACGGCGGCGGTCTTCAGCGCCGCGTTGTTTCGGCTCGGCCACATCGAGATCGTCGATGTCAGCGATATCACGATTATCGAAGTCATGTCACGCCGCCAGGATCTGTCGGGTGGCAACTGGGAGCGTGCGGATGCGTTGCGCGTGGCGGCGCTCGGCGGTGTCGAGGGCACTGATCTGATCGAAACCGATGCGGCGCTCTGGCTGGCGGCAGCCACACCGATCGTCGATCGTACGCGCCAGGTCGTCGGCGTGTTGCTGGTGGCGCGCGAGCTCGATGATGCCTTTTTGCGCGAATTCAACTTCAACCGCAGCGATATCAGTCTTGCACTGGTGACCGAACGCGGCGCACAGGCGGTCACGACCCTCGGCAACGCGCCGATCGCGCTCAATACCGATGCGCTGGCACTCGCGCTGATGGGCCGCCAGCAGATCGTGCCAGACGTCGATCTGTTTGGTGGCGCGCCGCGTGTGCGCAGCTACGTGCCGGTGGCGGCTAGCGGCATCGGCCGCGCGGTGGTGGTAGCCACGAGCGATGTCGGCTCACTGGTGGACTTCCAGCAGCAGATCGCCGCGACGTTGCTGCTGATCACCGGTCTGCTGGCACTGCCCGCGATCGGGGCCACGCTGCTGCTGGTGCGCCGGATTGTGACGCAACCGCTGCGCGAACTCGAACGCACGACGCGCGCGCTGGCGACGGGCGATTATACGCGCCGTGCACGTATCCGCAGCAACAATGAGATCGGCCGGGTAGCCGGGGCGTTCAACAGCATGGCCGATGCCGTCCAGTTGCGTGATGTCGAGCTGCAGCATCTTGCCGCTTCGCTCGAGATCCAGAACACCGATATGCTGGCTGAGACCGCCCGGCGCGAACATCTGCAGCAACAGATGATCCAGATCCAGGCGGCAGCGATCGCGCGCCTGTCCACACCGATCATTTCGATCAGCGATCAGACAATCGTCGTGCCGCTGGTTGGCACACTTGATGCCGAGCGTACCGATGAAGCGCTCAAGATTTTGTTGCACGGCATCGAGGAGCGGCGCGCAAGCAACGCAATCATCGATATCACCGGCGTCCCGATCATCGATGCACACCTCGCCGATGCGCTGGTGCGCGCCGCACAGGCAGCGCGGATGCTCGGCGCACGCGTCATCCTGACGGGCGTCGGCCCTGAGGCGGCCCAGAGCCTGGTGAGTCTCGGTGCCGATTTGCGCGGGGTTGCGACCTTTGGGACGCTGCAGGCGGGTATCGCGGCATCATTGCGCGGCGGCTGATCGGCGCGGGACATGGCAGGGCGGGACACGGCGGGGG
>JAYUYF010000541.1:0-3519 GCA_043752605.1 Roseiflexaceae bacterium | reverse complement strand
TGCTGCGTCCCTACCGCCCGATCCGTGGCAACGCGATGATCGCCGCCGACACGCGCGGCTGTTGCTCGATGATCACCGTCGCGGGCTGCGCCGATGGGTCGTTACTGATCACCCGTAGCCGGGCGCGGTACAGCGCGCGTGGATCGGGGCGCGTCCACGCCACCGTCGCACGGATCTGGCGCGATGCACCTGCGGCCAGTTCGCCTTCGCTGTGGTCGGTGCTGAGCCAGGTTGGCACCGGTTGCGGCCGAAACGCGATCGCGAGCCCGGCGGTCAGCGGCACACGCGCACCACAGCCGATATCGACAAAGGCTGTGGGCGAGCGCTGGATCCCCACGCTGGTGGCCTCGGGCAGCACGGGCAGATCGCGGTACTGGAAGGTGATTGTGCCATCCGGGGCCAGCAGCACCTGGAAGGTCGCCGTCAGCGCCGTGGCATCCTGCAAGGGTATGTCCTCGTAGCTGATCACGAATCGTGGTTCACCCGCCACCGTGGCGCTGCCGACCCGCACCCGGCCGCCCGCCGATGGATCCAGATCCACCCGTAACGGCGCGACCACATCAAATGGTGTATCGTTGGCCGGTAGGCAGCTACTCACCACGCCACGGTAATTGGTGAAGCGGTCAAAAAACAGCATCCCATCCGATGCCACCAGCACCTCGTTGCGCACGCCACCAAAAAATGGCAGATCAAACGGTAACGCTATCCCCCTGCTGAGCGCCTGGTCGCTCAGCGCGAGCTCGCGTGCATCAGCCGGCAAATCGACCCATTCGTACACCGGTCGCAGCGGGTGTTGTTCATCGCTGCGCCAGATCCCGTACTGGTCGAGCGGCACCTCGATCCGGTAGGCCAGCCTGGTCGTGCCAGGATTGCTGAGTGTCAGTTCGGTCGTGCCGCGGCGCCCCACGCTGGTAAGAAATGGCGCGGGTGCGGCGCTCAGCGCGATCTGCGGCCCGACCGCCGCCAGGGCAAACGTGCGCTGTACAGCACCCGGCGCGAGATCGAGGCTCACCTGCGCGGGCGCATAGCCGGCCGCTTTTACCAGCAAATCAACACGACCCGGCGCAAGCGTCAGCGCGTAGTGTCCATCCGTATCGGTGCTGCGTGCCAGCCCACCGACGATGCCGACCGTCGCCGCGAGCGGCCCACCACCAGCGGCGCTCACCACCTGCCCGCTGAGATGCACCGCATCGGGCCGATTCTGGACGTGCATCGTAATCTGGATGGTGCTCGGCGCACGACTCAGATCTTCGTATACCTGGACGCGCGCGCGGTACGTTCCCGGGCCGGGCACTCGGTCCCCCGCCAGCGTGATCGTCACGCCACCACTGGCACCCGCCGCCAGCGTTGGCGCGGGCGCAATGCTGAGCCACGGCACATCGACGCGTGCAGCAGCCACGCTGGTGTACGCCTGCACACGACCCGCGCCGTAGATATTGTTGGCTTCGCCAGCCACGCCACCGCAGCGCAGATCGACACGCCGCAGGGCGCGGGCGCGCAGCAGCGCCGCCGTCGTCTCATAATCGCCGATCAGCGTCGGGTTGGCAGACCATAGCAGCGCTACCACACCCGCCACGTGCGGGGCGGCCATCGAGGTGCCCTGCAGTATGCGGTATGGCTGTCGCGCGCTGAGCCCCGCCGAGATGATCGCTACGCCCGGCGCGACCACATCAGGTTTGGTGCGGCCATCGGCAGCCGGACCGAAGAGACTAAACGCGGCGATCGTGTCGCTCTGATCGGTCGCGCCCACCGCGAACACACTTGCATAATCGCTGGGTGAGCCGACGCTGCCACAGATCTGCGGGCGGTCCGGGCCAGCGTTGCCCGCCGCAAACACGGGGAAGATCCCGGCCGCGCGCCAGGCCGCTGCAAAGCCACTAAACCACAAATCGCCAGTATCACCAGACCACGAGTTGCTGATGATCATTGGCCGCAGATCCGGGCGCGCCGCGCTGCCATCGGGCAACGTGGGGGCCAACAGCCACTGCGCCGCCAGCAACAGATCGCTGTTGGCGCACGACTGAAACTGGCATCCCTGCGCCGCGATCCAGTCCGCACCCGGCGCCACCCCGATCGCGGGCTGGTCGACGCTCGCGCCGCCGCCGCCCGCCAGGATGCCCAGCACGTGACTGCCGTGGCCGTTGGTGTCAAACGGTACAGCGACGCGTTGCGGGCTGTACCAGTTGTAGCGGTGGTCTGGCTCCGCACCCGGGATTTGTGCCGCGCCGCGGTAGCTGGCGGCCAGCGCCGGGTGCTCGAGATACGCCCCGGTGTCGATCGTCGCCACCGTGATGCCCGCACCATCCACACCAAATTCCTGCCAGACCCGATCGGCCCCGGTCGTCCGGATCCCCCAGCAGATCGGGTTGGCTGGCTGATCCGGGCTACAACCGCTGATCGTGGCGGGCTGCGCGCTCGTGCTCGCGGGCAGGCTCGCGAGCACATCGGCGCGCACCAGCGCCACATCCGCGCGCGCACTGAGGCGCTGCAATTCGGCGGGGGGCGCGCTCACAAGCAGCGCGTTGACGACCCACAACGCGGTGTGAGCGACCCCGCGCTGCTGCAAATCGGCGCGCAGATCAGCCTGCGTCTGCGCTGCGTGGTCGCGTAGCGTGGTATAAACATACGCGCCGCGCGCGCCCCAATCACTGATCTGATACGCCGCACTGAGATCGGCCTGCTCCCCAAGGATCACGATCGCATCGCGCGCGCTATCGCCCGATTTCGTGAGCAACTGTGGGTCGAGTTTCGCCGTCTGGTCGGGCAGCGGCGCACGCGCAGGCGCAGCGGCGGCAGGCGCGCTTTGCCGCATGGCGGGCTGCTCATAAGCTTCGAAAACCAGCGGCGTCAAGGCGGTAGTGCTCGAATTGCCGAGTTGGAGCGTATGCGTCGCCCGGTCACCCAGCCGTACATCCAGCGATACATCCTGCGTACTGAGCAAAACAGCTGCGCGGGCGGGGGCGGCCGGGGTAAGTGCTGCCAGCAGCAACATAGACAGGATACAATAGCGTAGTGTATGCACGGGCCGGCACCTCCTGTGCGAATTGACATTGGTAGCATAGCAGGTTTGAAGCCAGCGAAGATAAATTATGGATGACAACATGGAGGGTGCGTGTCATATTATTTACATATGCGTCGGCAGCACAGCAAAAGACGGGCGGGTGTCGGCGAGCGACCTCGCACCGGCGGACTGAAGCCCGCTATTGGAATGCTAGTGTGTTTGCTGATCCTCGGCGCGTGTGGCAGCGCACCAGCGCAGACCGCAACAACCGACCGGTTCCTGATCACCTTTGACCCGGGCCGGCCACTGGCTGGTGCGAATACCACATTTACCGTGACGCTTGCCGATCGCAACGGCACACCGGCCAACGCCGATGCGGTGATCGTGGCACCGCTCATGCGCCCGATGAGCCACGCCGAGCCCGAAGTCGCGCTGCAACCTGCTGGTACGGGGCGCTGGCAGGCCGCCGGTCAATTCCTGACGATGAGTGGTGGCTGGGAGCTGGTGGTGCACGTCAG
>JAYUYF010000540.1:0-8629 GCA_043752605.1 Roseiflexaceae bacterium | reverse complement strand
ACCGTCGTGTTATTGAGGCGCGCGTGGAACTCATTGTCGCCGGCGATACCCTTCTCCTGATAGCCGCTCTGGAAACAGCGATCGTTGCGTCCGTCGCCGTTGGTATCACTCAGGATAGCGACCTTCGGGCCAGTACCGTCGGGATCTGGACACGCACTGATAAGACCAACGCCCTGTGACTCATACGTTGCTGGCCCATCAACCTTCTGGTCTGAACCCCCGCCATAGCTCCCCCACCCGCTATACGAGCGACCAAAGAAGCAGGCATCGTTATGCACATTGCGATTGGTCGTATTAGGGTCACTCAGCTTCTGCGTATCAGCGCGATCTGGTGAGAAGCAGCTTGAGTTCGGGTCAACATCAGGATTAGCTGTTGCTGCTCCCGTGTCAGGATTGATATAGGAGACGGCGCGGTCAGGCCGGTTCGCGCGGTCTCGGTCGTGCGACGCCTGGGTAACGGACAGCGTGCCGCCCATCAGCCCCATGGTCATTACGATGGCTAGAATCGTTCGTGTGGGTTTCAACAACATGGGTACTCCTTTTTTTCTTTCTCCGGTACTAATCTCATGTGCTCAATACGAACCTCATAAGGTTATACTCTCAATGCGTATCAACTAGAGAAATAGATCTATCCGTTTAGTGAACTGCACCGTCCATTGTTGTAAATTACAGTCGTCAAGTGGCTCTTGTGTGTTTGTCAACCCAATTGGCTCTCCCGCACTTTCCGTGTCTGCGTACGGAACCAGGACGCAGATGCACGCGGATTTCGCGGATACCGCGCACCAACCCTCCCTGACCGTATCCGTGTTCAATCCGTGCTATCCGTGTCTGCTCCCGCATGGAGCAACATGCACAAATGCAACAATCCCCATCTCTGCGTGCAGAGACGGGGATTGTGAGGCGAACGTGGAAAGTTACTTACCGATCACCCGGCCATCAAAGCCCTGAATGGTGATCACGCTCGGCCGCGGCAAACCCTGGCGATCGGGCCAGGCGCTGACCGGCTTCTCGAACGTACCACCCTCGCCCGGGTGCTGGATGGCGAGGAACAACGTCGTATTGTCGGGTGTGAACTCCGGCCCGCAGACCTCGCTGCCCGTGACCGTCGAGAAGAACTGCTGCACGTTGCCGCGCTCGCTGCCCGCCGTCGGGATGGCGAACAGGCCATCGTTCAGCTTGATCGCGCTGGCCGCACCGTCGGTGGCCACCCAGGCGTTGCCCGCGAGGTCAAAGGCGATGTTGTCCGGCGCACCGATCGGGCTGACCTTGCTCTTGTCGAAACCGGCAAAGTAGGTGCTCGGGTCATCTGGCATTCCAGCGAGGATGAAGATTTCCCAGCTGAACGTCAGGCCAGCCATGTTGTTGCTGGTCTCAATCATCTCGATGATGTGCCCGGCGCGGTTGTTGGCACGCGGGTTGACCGCATCCACCGCCGGGCCGCGATCCACGCCGCGCGTGTTGTTGTTGGTCAACACCACATAGACCTTCTTGTTGACCGGGTTCATCTCGACATCCTCAGGGCGATCCATCTTGGTCGCACCGAGCGCGTCGGCCGCGTTGCGGGTCTTCAGCATCACATCGCCCTGCGACATAAAACCGTTTGCCTCGGTCAGCGGGCCCTGGCCGTGTACCAGCGGCAACCAGGTACCACTGCTATCGCCGTTGAACCGGGCGACATACAGCGTACCCTCGTCGAGCAGGCCCATGTTGGCTTTGCGGTCGCTCGCGTTGTAGATGCCCTTCGAGACGAACTTGTAGACATACTCGCCGCGCGAGTCATCGCCCATGTAGGCAACGACCTGGCCGCTTGGCGCGATCGCGATCGTCGCGGCCTCGTGGCGGAAGCGGCCGAGCGCCGTGCGCTTGACCGGCACCGAATTTGGCTCGTACGGGTCGACCTCGACGATCCAGCCGTGGCGGAAGCCCTCGTTTGGCTCCCTGGTTACGTCGAACCGGCTGTGATACTTCTCCCACAGGCGCTCCGACGCACCCGTCGGCATACCATAGCGGTTGTGGATCGCGGCGCGGTAATCGTCTTTTGCAAGGCCCTTGGCGTTGCCAAAGTACTGGTGGAAATTCTCTTCGGCTGTCAGCACGGTGCCCCACGGCGTCTTGCCAGCGGCGCAGTTGTTGAGCGTCCCAAGCACATTGGTGCCGCTCGGGTCTGCCGAGGTCTTGATCCACTCGTGGCCCATCACCGGCCCGCTGAATGTCATCGGCGTGGTGCCGGTGAGGCGGCGGTTGAAGCTCGATGTGCGGTTGACGCTCCAGGTGCCATCGGCGGCGCGATTGATCTCGACAATCGACATACCGTGCGCCTGGATGGCGACATCGACCTGGTTCTTGCTCGGATCGGGCTTTGCCAGATCATAGCCGGGGAACATCAACTCTTCGTTGGTGTACTCGTGGTTGACTGCCAGTAGACCACGGTTCGACGCACTCGAACCAAACGGCAGCGGCAGGAAGCCAACAAAGTCGCAGTTGTAGCCAAACTGGCCGGCCTGCGCCTCGGGTGTCTGCTCCCAGACGTTGAAGTCGGGCGCACCCGCGATGATCGGCTCGCCCCAGCGGATGAGCGTGCGGGCAAAGTACCCCTCGGGCACCGAAATGTCGTCGACAGTCGGCGCAGCCGAGGCGACGCGCTTGAACCGCGGCGACGCCTGAGCACCCTGGCGGCTCTGCGCCTCAACCTGCTCGGCCGTCAGACCGACGATCGTAATCGCCGACGAGATGCCCGCCGTCTTCAAAAAGGTGCGGCGGCTCACATGCTGCGCCATGACATCTTCGAAGTGCTCGCCCATACCTTCGGTCGACCGGACAATCTGCTTATCCGCTTCGTCACGACCACTCATCGTCTTCTCCCTATCACTACGCTACAATATGTTACGCGTACCTGGTACCGTGACATAGTAGTTCCCAATGGGAATACTCTGATTGTAGCGCTCGTGCGTGGTGGGAGAAAGAGAATTGATGTTATTTTCTTGTAAGGCTTTTGTTAATAACATTAAGAGAATGAGGATTGTTACTGTAGTTGGGTTACAAGGTCAACATACTGCTGTTGCGCATCCGCCTGCGTCACGCCACGCACACGCGTCCACGCATCAATCTTCGCCTGCGCGACGAAATCAAACGCGCCTGGCTTTGCCCCGCGCACATCGCCGATCGTCGCCTGCTTGTACAGCGCATATAGCTGGAGCATTGTCGCATTGTCTGGTCGGCGTGCGAGTTGCTGTGCTGCTGCCGCTGCCTGCGCAAAACGCGTCTCGAGATCGCTCATCCTACCCCCACCTCAGCGTAAAAACAGTGTCAACCCCAGCACAAGCGCCATGACAACGATGATCACATACAGCACGATCCGCTGCATATCGTAGAGCGTTGCATCACCATGAACAGTATTGTCAAAGCCGGTCAGCGTCAGCGTGTGCGGTGTGTCACCATAACGATAATCGACCTCGGTGACCGGCACACCACTGACCGTCAATTCGACGGCAACCGGCCGCGCGTCTGGCCCGGCGGCGGCAAGTGCCTCATTGAGCACGTCGGTCAGGGGTGCGACCTGATACCAGCGCCCCTCACGCAGGTCGATCGCCTGATGCAACACTTGCTGTGCCTGCCGCCGAATCATCTGCGCCGAGAGCCCCGCCATGTCGTCTTCGTTGGTGACCTCACGGCTGGTGCGTGACCATGCAAAGGTGCGCTCTTCGATCAGTTGCCCGCTCCCCTCGCAGGTCTGGCACTGGATCTTGCCGTAGCCCCGGCACGCCGGGCAATTCTCCTGAAATACCTCGGTGCGCGCCGCGCCGCCGCCCTCGCTGACGCGGCGGGTGCGCGCCACGGTGCCTTTGCCATCACACTGACGGCACGGCGTGCGTTGCGCCCCGCGGCAGGTCTCACACACGACCAGCTCCTGTGAGCCGGGGATGACCACCACCTCGGGCACAGTATTCACAAAGGGTTCGAGCTCGTTGACTGGCACCGCCCACAGATCCACGGCGGTCGTCGGGGTGATTTCCTCACTGCGATAGATTGTCTTGCGCGTCGTCGGTGGCGTGCGCGTCTCGTACTGGATGCGCAGCGCATACAGATAGACATTATAACTAACGATCTCATCGATCTCGATCACCTGCCCGAGCGACGGCCGCCGCACCAGCCCACCGCGGCTCCAGCGATCGAGTTGGCGCGCGATCGCACCGCTGCGGTGCAATCCATCCGCGCGCGCCCGGCTCTTCGCGAGAAAATCAGCCTCGATCAGCTCACTGACCACCGTTTCGAGCGGATTTTCGAGCCACTCGGCGCGCGCTTCCCAGCGCGACTCCTCCATGTCATTTGTGGCCGCATCGAGCTGAGGCCGCAGCACCTGGCGCAGCGCCGCCACGGCCTGCTGCGCGGTACTGTAGCGGTTCGCAGGCGTCAGATCCATCAGCCGCCGCACTATCCGTTCGGCCGCCACCGCGTGCTCACCAGCCGGCAGCGGGCGCAACTCGGCACCCGTACCCGTCGGCGCGGTACCGCTCAGCATATGATACAGCACCGCGCCGAGCGCATACAGATCGAGCGCACCGCTGGCCTCTTTCCCATGAAACGTCTGCTCGGGGGCGCTGTACGGCGTAACGTAATCGGTCTCTTCGACACCAGTGAAGCTCGGCGTTTCTGCGGCGGCGGCCAGACTGAAGTTGGCCAGATACGCAGTACCCTGCGGTGTGACGAGGATATTTGCCGGTTGCACATCGCGATGCACGACACTCTGCTCGTGTAAATAATCTATCGCGGTACCGATCTGGGTAACGATCTTGAGCACCAGCAACGGATCGAGCGGACCGGCGGCCAGCAATTCGCCGAGCGGGCGCGTATCGAGCTGCGGATTGACGATAAAGCTGCCGTAGCGCTCATCGTGGCCGGCATCGATCACCGGCATCAGGTGTGCATGGCTCAGGCGCGCGGCGAGCTTACCCGCGAGCTGAAAACGCGCCGAAGAGACCCAGTCCGTCCGCCGGAGGACACGGATCTGCACCGGTCGGTCGAGCGTCGTGTGCACCGCACGATAGATCGTCGCCAGTTCGTCCTGCCCGATACGTTCGATCGGGCGGTAGTGCAACAGATCGCGTTCATCACTTGTGGGGCGCGTCGCCGTGGCGACCTGCGGCCGCTGCGCGCCGCCGCGCAACCGCGGTGGGGGCGTCGCCATCGTTGTATCCTTCCGTCGCCGGTCGCGGCACCTGAATGTGCACACTCTATGATAGCATGCGCGTTCGCATGCCACAAGCGCGGCTTGCGACCACCGCCACCCGATGCTATACTCGAACAATTGTATCGGGCGGGCAGACGACCCGCGGCCAGGAGATCTTTCCTATGTCGGCACGCAAAAAACGCTGGATCGTGCGTGATCCTGCCCCACCGTCATTTCTCACCGCCCAGGGCGATCGCGCCCCGCTCGTCGCCAGCCTGCTCCATCAGCGCGGCCTCCAGAGCCCGGCGGCGATCGATGCATTCTTCTCGACCGATCACCGCAGCGGTCTGCACGACCCGTTTCTCCTCCACGGCATGGATGCGGCCGTCGTCCGGATCGCCGCCGCGATCGCGGCAGGCGAGCAGATCGCGGTGTATGGCGATTTCGACACCGACGGTGTCACAGCCGTGGCGCTGCTGACGCAGGCGATCCGCGCTATGGGCGGTGAGATCACCCCCTACATTCCACACCGCATTCGCGAGGGATACGGTCTCAATACCGAGGCGATCGACCAACTCGTGGCGGGCGGCACCACGCTGCTGATCACCGTCGATTGTGGTATCAGCAACACCGCCGAAGTGGCGCACGCACAAGCCCACGGCCTCGACGTGATCGTGACCGACCATCATACACCGCCCGCCACGCTGCCACCCGCGCTGGCGCTGATCAACCCCAAGCAGCCGGGCTGCGCCTACCCGTACAAAGATCTCGTTGGTGTGGGTATCGCCTACAAGCTGGTGGTGGCGCTCGTGCGGCGTGGCCAGAAGATGAGCCACGGTGGTGAGGTGCGTGGCCGCGATCTGCTCGATCTGGTCGCGCTTGGCACGGTCGCAGACATGGGCCCGCTTACGGGTGAAAACCGCGTGCTGGTGCGCGTCGGCATCGATGCGCTCAATACCACCAACCGGCCGGGTGTGCGCGCGCTGATCGCCGCCGCCGGGCTGACGCAGGGCAAGGTCACTGCCAGCGACATCGGCTATACGCTCGGCCCGCGGCTCAATGCGGCCGGCCGGATCGATGATGCGCTGCACGCGTACCAGTTGCTGCTCGCCGAGGATCTGGCTGCGGCGCGCCTGATCGCGGATGAGCTCAACCGGCTGAACCGCGAACGTCAGATGCTCAGCACCGATGTCCAGCGGATCGCGCGCGAACGGATCGCCGAGCAGGGCCTCGCTGATGCACGGATCATCGTGCTCGAAGACCCACAGTTCCCACCCGGCGTGATCGGCCTGATCGCCAGCCGCCTGGTCGATGAGTTTGGCCGCCCGGTCGTGTTGCTGGCCCCCGATGGCGATATGGCGCGCGGCTCGGCACGCTCGATCCCCGATTTTAGTATGATCGCAGCACTCACCAGTGCATCCGAGTTGTTTCGCCGCTTTGGTGGCCACGCCGCCGCCGCCGGTTTTAGTATATCGCGCGAAAACATCGCACCGCTCACCACACGGCTCCAGCAATATGCTGAGGAGCATCTGGCTGACGAGTTGCTCGCGCCGCCGCTCATGATCGATGCCGAGGTGCCGTTTACTGCGCTCGATACCACGCTTCACGATGCCCTGCTTGCGCTCGAGCCGTTTGGCCAGGCCAACACGCAGCCGCTGCTCCAGACCAGCCACGTACATGTGGCGGATGCGCGTACCGTCGGTGCCGATAACGCGCATTTGAAACTACGTCTCGACGCGGGCGATGGCGGTGCCACGATCGACGCGATCGCCTTTCGGCTCGGTAATCTGGCACCCTACTTTGTCCGCCATCCGTGGATCGATGTTGTCTACGCGCTCGAACTTGACACGTGGAACGGCAAACGTACCCTGCGCCTGAATATCAAGGATCTGCGCCGCGCGCAGGCCTGAGGAGATCTGCGATGACCGAGGAATCACAACGCGCGCTGGTGATCGGCGCCCACCCCGACGACAACGAGTTTGGTGCCGGTGCCACGATCGCCAAACTTGTACACGACGGGTACGAAGTTACGTTTATTATCGCCACCAACGGCAACAAGGGCAGCCACGACCGTGAGATGACATCATACCGTCTGAGTGAGACGCGCGAACACGAGCAGCGCGCTGCGGCGGCGGTGCTGGGCGTGAAGCGCGTGATCTTCATGCGCAACAACGACGGCGAACTGGAGCTGTCTCCACAACTGCGCGCAGAGATCGCAATCTATATTCGCCATCTGAAACCCACTGTAGTCTTCACCCATGATCCCTGGAAACACTACATGCTCCACCCCGATCACCGGGCCGTTGGCTTCGCCGTGATCGAAGCGCTTGTCAGCGCGCGCGACCATCTCTTCATGCCGGGTCTTGGTCAGATTGGTATTACGGTGTGGCGTCCGGAGACACTGTACCTCTGGGCGGCGGAACAGCCCGATTACGCCGAGGATGTATCCGACTTTGTCGATCAGAAGATCGCGGCGCTGCACGAGCACCACACGCAGCTCGATGGCAACACCGATTGGGAGGATCGCGTCCGCACGCGCATGGCCGAGGCGGGTGCCGCGTACGGGTACGCGGCGGCAGAACAGTTTCGCAAAATCACGTTGTAGGGCCGAAGCATTTCCGGCGGCTACCAATCAGTCGCTCCTGGAATGCTTCTGCCCCGCCCGCCCGGGCGGAGTATGTCCCGCCGCCTCGCCCTACCGCTTGAAGATCGACAGGCGCAGACCGGTCTCGGTGTCGCACGCGCGGCAACGCCCATCCTGTACCCCGACGACGCGGCCACCGCCTGGCCCACGTTCGACGAGCAGCGCACCGCATGCGTAGCACAGCGTATCCTGCGCAGCATCGGCGCTGTACACATAGCGCAACCCGCCCTCGAGCCCGATGCGGCGCGCACGGCTCGCTGCCGCTGCCGCAGACGCACCGGCATCACCTGGCAACGCGTGCCACGGCGTCGTATCGCCAAGCGTGTCACGAATCCACGCCACAAGTTCAGTCAGCATCTCGCTGCCATCGTTGACACCATGATGCACCCGCGTGACGACTTCGATATGGCAGTTCCAGCGTGTGCGCGCATGGGCGGCTACTTCGAGGATCCCGCGCCACTGCTCAAGCCCGGCCAATCGCCGGTAGCCCTGGTCATCAAACGCGCGCAGGTCGAGCAACATACCGTCGAGATACAGGCCGGCCCGGTCGAGCGCGTCGAGTGTGCTGTACCCCGAGGTGACAATCGCCGTGTACCGGCTATTGGCGCGCGCGGTACGCAAGAGATCGAGCACATATTCGGGGGCGACGGCCGGCTCGCTAAAACTCCACACCACGCCACGGCACAGCCGTTCCAGCGCAAACAGCGCCGCACGGTCGGGTTCGAGCCGCCGCTGCGCCTGCGGATCCGCTGGTGGCAGCGCATATTGCGCGTGCTGTCGATCAAACGGCAGCGCATAGCCCCAGCCACCGATCGCCA
>JAYUYF010000539.1:0-8629 GCA_043752605.1 Roseiflexaceae bacterium | reverse complement strand
TGTAGAATACTTGATCGCACCCGGTTTGTCAAGAGCGGTGACCCGCCGTTATGGGAGCGACGCAGGATTGTGCGTCGCTCCGCATGCCCGCTGGTACCTACGCTTTCGCGACGACCTTGGCGGCCATCCGCGACTTCTTGCGTGCAGCAGCGTTCTTGTGAATGACACCCTTGCTGACGCCTTTATCGAGCGCAATCTGTGCTTCACGCACGGCTTCTTCGCTCGGCTTGTTGGCGAAGATAAGCTGCTCTGCCTTCTTGATGATCGTCTTCATACGCGAGCGATACATCGTATTCTCTGCCTGGCGCTTCGCACTGGTGCGGATGCGCTTCTCCGCCGACTTTGTGTTTGCCAAGGTCGCTACACTCCTTTAAGATGGGTCGTAAGACATCGAGCCGATTTGCTGTGCAAACCCGCGCTAACGTCAGAGTATAGCAGAAACAGGAAGGTTGTGCAACCCATTTGACTCGCATTTCGACACTGGGCAACATGATGATTGTGGCGGGTGGCTACCTGATCAGCCGGGTGCTGGGCCTGCTGCGCGAGATCATCATTACCGCACAATTTGGCACGACACCCGCGCTCGATGCGTACCGCGCGGCCTTTGGTGTGCTCGATATCATCTATCTGGTGGTGGCCGGTGGTGCGCTGGGATCAGCATTTATCACAGTACTGGCTGGCCACCTCGGCGATCATCGCACGAACGATGCGCGCCGCTTGACGCATGCGCTGGTGGCGCTGACGCTGCTGGCATTGCTCGCTGCTGCCGCGCTGGCCTTCGTGCTCGCCGATCCGCTAGTGCGACTCATCGTGGCGCCAGGGTTTGATGCCGCACAGCAACAACGCACAGCCGAGATCCTGCGGCTGCTGTTGCTCCAGCCGATCCTGCTTGGTATTGGCGGGCTGGCGAAGGCGACGCTCGAAACCTTTGAACGCTTCAGTATCCCGGCGCTTGCGGCGAATCTGTACAATCTGGGGATCATCGGCGGCGCGTTGCTGGCACCCTGGCTGGGCATCAATGGCCTGGTGATCGGTGTAAACGCGGGCGCGTTGCTGTTTGTGCTGGTGCAGTTGCCCGCACTTGGCCGCACCCGCATGCTGGCGGGCAAGATGAGTGGGCCGCGCGCGTGGCTGGCGGCACCCGGGCTGCGCACCGTGCTGGTGCAGATCGGGCCACGGCTGTTTGGCCAGTCGATCTGGGGGTTCAACCTGCTGGCGATCATCGCGTTTGCTTCGCGGCTGGGGCCGGGTGCGGTCTCGGCCAATGCGCTGGCCTACCAGCTACTGCTGCTGCCGCACGGGCTGATCGCGCTCAGCGCCGGTACGGTGATCTTCCCGCAACTGGCGCGCCACGCGGCTGCTGGTGACACCGAAGCGCTGCGCGCGGGGGCATTGCGCACGCTGCGCGGCGTCTTGTTTCTCGGGCTGCCCGCCGCGATGGGATTATTGCTGCTGGCGCTGCCGATCCTACGCGCATTGTTTCAACGCGGGGCGTTTGATGCGTCATCGGCGGCGCTGACGACGCAGGCGCTGCTGGGCTACGCGCCCGCGCTGGCGGGCTTTGCGGCGGCGGAGATCATTGTGCGGACGTTCTACGCCATGCGTGATACCTGGACACCGGTCGTCGTCGGTGTCATAACGGTGCTGCTCAATCTGCTGTTTATCAATCTGGTGATCGCCGCTGGCTGGGGCGTCGGCGGGCTGGGGCTGGCGTTTAGTGCCAGTAGCACGATCGAAGCACTGCTGCTGCTCGGCTTGCTGTTGCGCCGCCTGCCCGGCGAGCTTGCGAGCTTCTGGCGCATGATCGGGCGCAGCACGATCGCCACGCTGCTGATGGGTGGCGTGCTCACGGCACTCGTCGGCGGGCTGCGGCGTGTGGACGATGCGTTTCTACCGGGCGACACATACGTGTGGCCCGCCGAGTTCCCCGCGCTGGTACTCTGGCTCACGATCGTGGGGGCGGTGGGTGCGGCGGTCTACATCGGTGCCGCACTGCTGCTCCAGATCCCCGAGGCAGCGACGCTGCGCGACCAAGTATTGGCCCGCCTCGATCGGCGTACCGCAAAGGCTGGATGACTGTACTGGTATAGAAGGAGCGCCATGGACGGTTTCGTTACTGCGGTGAGCCGCAGCACAATGCACAGTTTTAGTAAGATATAAGATAAATGAACCAGTCGTCGAGTTGCTGGCCGGCCTGGGTGTGGCGGGCGATGCACATATGGGAACGACGGTCAAGCATCGCTCGCGCGTGGCGGCCGACCCGACGCAGCCAAACCTGCGCCAGGTACACCTGATCCACGCCGAACTGCACGATGAACTGCGGGCGGCGGGCTTCGTAGTACTCCCCGGCCAGCTGGGCGAAAATATGACCACACGCGGCGTCGATCTGCTCGCGTTGCCCGTCGACACACGGCTCCAGATCGGTGCGACAGCAATTGTGCAGATTACCGGGTTGCGCAACCCGTGTGCGCAACTCGATGCGTTTCAGCCAGGATTGCTGGCTGCTGTCCTCGATCACGATGCACAGGGTAATCTGGTGCGCAAATCGGGGATTATGGGCATCGTGCTGGTGAGTGGATTGGTGCAGCCGGGCGATGCCATCCACGTCGTCTGGCCAGCACCGCCGTTTCGGGCGCTGGAGCGGGTATGATGGGAGACACGGGCGGCACGGGGGTTCGGACGCAGCATGCTGCGTCCCTACGTGATCGGGATTTGCACATCGATACGCTGTACATCTGCGATGCCGATGGGCGGCTGCGTGCGGTGCGTGAACCTGGTGCGCCCGATGCGCCGCCGCGTTTCACGATGGTGCGCGCGCCTGGCGGCAACAGCTGGCGGTTCCGCCACGACGTGCCAGCCGCGCTGATCGCTGTACTCGATCCGCTCTGCCACGCCGAGCCGGTGGGCAATCCCGGTGTGGCCGAGCCGCGCATCGCCGTGCAGCTTCGGGCATTGCTCGCCACACACGCGCCGCTCACCGACGAATATCGTGGCCCGGCCTACTGGATCCCGGCGTTACCACCGTTCGCCAACACACTGAACCCGTCTGCAATTGCTGCTCCCCTCGCCCGCTCTGGGAGCAGGGTTGGGGGTGAGGGTTTACACGGCGCAGTGATCGTGGCTCCGGCGCAGGCCAGCGTCCTTGACGCGCACTTCCCGTGGCGCGCGCACCTGCTGCGCAGCGGTATCGATGCCGGGCCGCTGGCGGCGGTGCTGATCGACGGTGCGGCGGTCGCGGTCTGTTCGTGCGCGCGCCTGTCGGCCGCCGCAGCCGAGGCGGGTGTCGATACGATCGAATCTGTACGTGGCCACGGCTACGCGAGCGCAGCCGTGGCGTGCTGGGCGGCGGCGGTGCGGGCGCGTGGGCTGCTGCCAATGTACAGTACATCGTGGGACAATCTGGCATCGCAGGGCGTGGCACGGCGGCTGGCGATGGTCTGCTACGGCGAGGACTGGGCGATCGGCTGAGGTCGTGCCGACAGCATTGGCAAGCAATGCTATAATCCGATTCGATGCAGATAGCAGCGGAGCAGAATCGCATGTCCTCAGTCGCGTGGCGCGAACGCCAGTCAACCCTCACGCTTGACCGTGTCTTGCCACGGCTGATCGGCCAGTTTGCCGGTGACGCTGGCTGGTCGGCCGTCGAGCACCGCATCCGGGCGCACTTCCCGGTGCTGTTCCGCGAATTATTTGCGATCTATGGCGAGCGCTACGATTTTCTGTATCATCTCGAAGCAATCCTCACCGCCGCAATACGTATGGCGCTCGCACGACCAGCCGATCTGCGCGTGCTGGACACCGCCCGCGAGGCACGACCAGACTGGTTTATCGACCACGCGCACGTTGGTGGCGTATGTTATGTCGATCTGTTTGCGGGTAATCTGCACGGCGTGCGCGCAAAGATCCCGTACTTTAAAGAACTCGGGCTGACCTACCTGCACCTGATGCCGCTGTTCAAAGCGCCGGAAGCGAACAGCGATGGCGGCTATGCAGTCAGCAGTTACCGCGATGTCGATCCAAAGCTGGGGACGATGGCCGATCTGGCCGTGCTGGCGAGTGAATTGCGGCGCGAGGGTATCAGCCTGGTGCTCGATTTTGTCTTCAACCACACCTCGGATGAACACTGCTGGGCCGAAGCCGCGCGCGCGGGTGACCCCGACTATCTTGAGTTTTACTATACCTTCACCGACCGCACGATGCCCGATGCCTATGAGCAGAATCTGCGCGAGATCTTCCCGGATGAACATCCGGGTGCGTTTACCTACTTCCCCGCTATCAGTCGCTGGGTCTGGACGACGTTTCACACTTTCCAGTGGGATCTCAACTACAGCAATCCGGCCGTTTTTACGGCGATGCTCGAGGAGTTGCTCGTGCTGGCAAATGTCGGCGTCGAGGTTATTCGGCTGGATGCAGTCGCGTTTATCTGGAAGCAACTCGGCACCGGCTGCGAGAACTTACCACACGCCCATACTCTGATCCGCGCGTTCAATGCTGCGGTACGGATCGGCGCGCCCGCACTGATCTTCAAGAGCGAAGCGATCGTACATCCGGATGATGTCGTCAAGTATATTAGCCCGCAGGAAGCACAACTCTCGTACAATCCGCTGCTGATGGCGCTCTTGTGGAATACGCTCGCGACGCGCGACGTCCGGCTGTTGCGCGCTTCGATGCAGCAGCGGCTGGCGCTGCCGCCGGGCACCGCGTGGGTCAATTATGTACGTGGCCATGATGATATCGGCTGGACGTTTTCGGATGAAGACGCGGCGCTGCTCGGTATCTGCGGCGATGACCACCGCCGCTTTCTGAATGCGTTCTACACCGGCGACCACGTCGGTAGCTTTGCGCGCGGTTTGCCATTTCAGTTTAATCCGAAGACGGGCGATATGCGAATCTCCGGCACGGGTGCATCGCTGGCCGGGCTCGAGAAAGCGCTGCGCGAAGAAGGCGAGCACGCGGTCGAATTTGCGATCCGGCGGATTGTGCTGATCCACGCGATCATCCTCAGCATCGGTGGTCTGCCGCTGCTGTACCTCGGTGATGAAATTGGGACGCGCAACGATTACAGCTACCGTGAGCATCCGGGTAAGGCAGACGATAGCCGCTGGGTACACCGGCCCGCCGCAGATGCCGCCGCGTTTGCGCGCCGCCACGATCCGACGACCGTTGAGGGGCAGCTGTTCGCCCGGCTGCAGCAGTTGATCATCCTCCGCAAGGCGAGCCCGGCGCTCGGTGGGACACATACTGAGGTGCTCGACAACACGGATGATCAGGTTTTTGCGTTTGCACGGCGCAACGGCGCGGAGACACTGCTGGTGGTGGCCAATTGTGGCGAGCAGCCACAAACACTGGCGGGCAATACGTTGCGGCTGTATGGCTATGCCTACAGCTTCCGTGATCTGATCGGCGGCGGTACCTACACGGCCGCCAAACACGTCGCGCTCGCGCCGTACCAGGTCCTCTGGCTCGCACCGGTGCCCGGCGAAGGTAGCATATGAGTGAGCGGTTTCGGGTCGAGACGCCCGAGCAGGTGACACTGGCGTTTGATGTGGCGGGGATCGGCAGCCGGAGCGTCGCCGCGCTCGTTGATACCGCGCTGCTGCTGATCGTCACATCGGTTATTGGCGTGATCGTCGGCGAGATCGGGCGCATCAATACGCTCACCGATAATCTGGTGCTGGCGATCGGCTCGGTCGTGACATTTGCGTTTGTCTGGTTTTATTATATCGTGTTTGATCTGGCCTGGAACGGCAGCAGCCCGGGCAAGCGGCTGGTGGGGCTGCGGGTTGTACAGGGTGACGGAAGACCAATTCAGTTTCTCGGCTCGGTCATTCGTAATACGATACGGATCGCAGATTTCCTGCCGCTGGGGTATCCGCTTGGATTACTGACGATGTTTATCGATCGGCGCGCACGGCGGTTGGGCGATCTGGCGGCCGATACGCTGGTGGTGCGTGTCCGTCGACCGGTGGCGCTCGCCGATCTGATCGAAACCAGCCCACCCGCGCTCTCGCTGGCCAGCATCAGCGCGCTGCACCTGGACGATTACCAGTTGATCGGGGAGTTTCTTGCACAGCGCGAGATGATGGATCCTGCGGCGCGCACGCAGATCGCCATTGATCTTGCGAGCGGGTTACGCCGCCGTTTGGGGATCGGGCCGGTAGCCTATCCCGAGGCCTTTATCAGCTATGTAGCTGATCAGTACCGCGCGCTGCTGATCGTGCCCGCAGCTGCGAGCGCAAGCACAGTGGAAGCACTACGCTGACGAGGCGCCGAGCAATTCTTCGGCTTCGATAATCGCCTGGGCGATATCGCGCATTTTGGCGCGCTTGTCGCGGGCGCGCTGGCGCAATCGCTCGTACGCATCGCGCTCATTGAGACCGAGGCGTTGCATCAGAATCCCCTTGGCACGCTCGATCAACTTGCGCGATTCAAGGCTCTCTTCGAGTTCGACCACCTTACCGCGCAGCGCCTGCATCTCGCGGAAGCGAGCCAGCGCGATGTTGAGTGTCGGCGTGAGCTCCGATCCATTGATCGGTTTGATGAGATACGCCAGCGCCCCGGCCAGCTCCGCACGCCGAACAGTATCACGGTCGGCGTATGCCGTCAGTATAACGACGGGAACTTCGCGTTGCTCATTGAGCTGCGCCGTGGCCTCGATACCATCGAGCTCGGGCATACGAATATCCATAAGTACGATATCGGGTTTGAGACGTGTGGCAAGATCAATTGCTTCAATACCCGTCCGCGCCACGCCTACAACATCAAAGCCCTCGCTCTTCAGTTGCTCTTCAAGCGTCAATGCGACGAGCTCGTTATCCTCGGCTATCAAGACACGTGACATACGAAACCAATCTTTCTCGTCTAGACCCTGCGCGTCCATGCAGCTGCGTTCGACATTCGCCTGGACACACGCAGTGTACGACACCATTCCTGATGGCACTGTCGTCTTATCAGACTACAGGCCTGATCTGCTTGCAAGGATCGTGCGAGCAGATTGACGTGGATGCAATGCAGCCTTAGACTGCACGCACAATACAATTCGCAGAAGGGCCTGCCATGCGTTTATCGACGGCAAAAATAGAACAGCTTGCTGCTGAACTGATCGACCAGCTCGCCGAAGTCGATGGCGTGCTGTTTCGCGGTGATGACGGGCAATTGCGTGTCGCGGCTGCGCAGATTATGGAAGACGAACTCGCCGCTGAGGAACGCCTCGACGCCGAGATCCACAAGCTGCTCCAGGTCTATAAATATGAGATCACGATGGGTCGTATGAGCTATGATGATCTCTTCAAAAAGACCAAACAGCGGCTGATCCGCGAACGCCGAATTATCATTTGATCGAGCCGACATGTCGGGTCGAAGCGATCCTTCGGCCCGACATGTGCGCCACGGAGGATACGTACTCAGGGCTGTGGGAGCGCTCCGGGGGCCGGGCGCGGGGTGGCGGGCGCGGCGGGCGCGGCGGGCGTGGTGCCGATGGTAAACGGAACCACGGCGGTCTGGCGGCTCAGATTACCAAAGATGACCATCGTGTAGGCACCGTTGGCAAGTGGTGCCGTGTATGCAAACGACACGGTGCCCGCCGCGCTGGCCGCAACGAGTGTGTCGACGCTCAAGACCGTACCGCCCGGCGCGTTGACCCAGAACGAGACGGCCTCGCCCGGCACGTAGCGCGCGGCGGTGAAGAACAACGTCGCACCCGACGGCGCAGTAGTGGGCTGGACGGCAGCGATCGGCGGTGCGAGCGGTGCGACGACGACCACGTCTTCCGGTGTCGTATTGCCCTGATCTTCGCGATCGACACCCGTGAGGCCAACAAGATCGCGCCGGTCGCGCTCCCACTCATAGCTGCCCCGCACCCGTATGCTGCTGCCAACCGGAACATTCTCGCGCACCTTGAAGACGATCGTCCCTGCGCGCTTGGATCCTTTGCCAAAATTACCAAAGCGGATCCGCAGCCGGTCGCTCTGCAGATCGGTCACCCAGTCATCATCGCTGACAAACTGGCTGCCGATTGGTACCAACTGCGTGCCGGCAAACGCGAGATCCACCAGCACGTGGCGCAGGCGAATGTTGGACGGGTTCTCGATTTTGACCGAGAAGCTGACCACTCCGCCCGGATAGACGACGCCAGCATCGACATCGACCACAATCTCGGGATTGGGCACCGTGGTGGCCTGTGCCTGCACCACACCCGCGCCCCAGAGCGGCAACGTGGCGGCGAGCACAAGCGCAAATTGTATGTAGCGGCGCATCGGCAACTCCTTTCGTCAAACCTGCGTATCATGGCAATAGACGCAGATACAACGGTGGATTTGCACGGCTGCGGCACAAACGCACCTAACTGCAAACATGCTGTAATCTTCTAATCGATGACAAACGGAGGAATACCATGCGCGAACGACTGATCAGCGCGCTGATCGCAGTTATTCTGGTGGCGATCGGGTGGCAAATACTGCAGCGCATGTTTCTGGTGGTGGTGGTGCAACTGCCGTGGTGGGTGCTCGCAATCGGGTTGCTCGTGCTGGGGTTGGCGATCGAGCATTTTGTGCGCAGTGCGATCAGCGGGCGGCGCGGTGGCGGGGGCGCATCGTAATGCGCCCCGCATAGGTTTGGGATGTAGCGCGAC